>JALHEL010000071.1 GCA_022837205.1 Leptolinea sp. | reverse complement strand
TTATGAAGTCGGAAATGCCCAGGCTGTCTTAGACGGAGATTTGGATGGCTTCATGGAAGCTTATCTCAACTATAAGAAATAATATGAGATAATACTAAAACATCTCACATATCTAAAGCGTCAAAATACATTTAAAGGATCAATCCTATGAAAAAGACGTTTTCCGAATTTTATGAATTTATTGCCAAAGGCAATGTAATCGGTCTGGCTATCGGCGTAATCATGGGTACAGCGTTCAGCGCCATCGTTAATTCATTAATTAACGATGTTCTGATGCCCTTTATCGGTTTGCTGACTTCCGGGGTCGATTTTAAAAGCTGGTTCATACCGCTGAATGGACAATCGTATGCTTCGCTTAAGGAGGCGCAGGAAGCGGCTGCTCCTGTGATCACAATCGGAAATTTCATCGCGGCGGTTATTAATTTTCTGATTATTGCTGTCATTCTTTTCTTTATCATGAAAGCAATGGCTAAAGCGATGCACACCGAGAAAAAAGAAGAGCCCGCCCCTGTTATCACGGAACCTTCGGAAGAAATCAAACTGCTCACCCAAATCAGAGACGCACTGGTAAAGAATAACGGATAAATCTTTTTGCTTTCCCTTTTCGTCTTCCGGATTTTTTTCAATTATTCCTTCAGTTAATTCGATCCCTGACCGTTGATTATGGTATTCAATCTCACAGAAAAACAGGATGAAAATCATAAACGATAAAATCAGATTTTAAAGGTATACTCTTTATAAAGAAGTAAATATTTTGATATAAAGTATTCATCTAAATCAAATAATTTCTTCTGTGTTTTTTGGGATTATCAGTTCAAACAACATTTAACATTCTACCAGGAGGAAAAACAATGAAACGTAGTCTAATCTTTACTTTTGCTCTGCTCATATTGGCAATTGCCGCACCGGTTTTCGCCCAGAGTGGTGAATTAAATGTCCTTTGCACACCGCAAGAGTTATGGTGCCAAGGGATGGAGGAAGCCTTCGAAGCAAAATATCCGGAGATCGATGTTCAGTGGATCCGCTTATCATCCGGTGAAGGTTTAGCCAGAGTTCAGTCTGAAGCCGGTAATCCTACCTTCGATATTTGGTGGGGTGGCCCAATGGATACTTTTATTGCAGCCAAACCTCTGGGGTTGCTTGAGCAATATGAATCTCCCAATTTGAAAAACATTATTCCCGAATATTATGATCTTTTTGTTGACAAAGACCATTATTACACCGGGATCTATATGGGTTCACTCGGTTTCATTACCAATACGGATTGGCTTGCCGAGAATCCGGGTGTGGAAGCGCCGACTTCTTTCGAAGATTTGCTGAAACCGGAATTTAAAGGTCAGATTGTTATTTCGCATCCTTCCACAGCGGGAACCGCATATACCTTCCTTTCGACGGTTTTGCAGGTGATGGGCGAAGAAAAAGGTTGGGAATATCTTAAGAAATTTAATGAACAGGTAGCGATTTATACAAAGTCAGGTTCCGGAGCCGGAAAATATGTTGCGAATGGCGAATTTGCTGTTGCTATTATGTTCTCACATGACGGTGTTAAAGAAATTGAAGACAACGGCGCTCATCTCGTGATTACTTTCCCGAAAGAAGGAACGGGATATGAAGTGGGTGCGGAAGCCATTCTTAAAGGCGCGAAGAACCTTGAGAATGCGAAACTTTGGTATGATTGGGCACTGACTCCCGAAGCGCAGTCTTTGGGGCCAAAATTCCAATCCTATCAGGCACCGACTGTTACCGGTGTCGAACTTTCCCATCCGGAATTACTGCAGGTAAAACTGATCGATTATGATTTTCAATGGTCTGGCGCACATAAGCAGGAATTTCAAGACAAATTTGCCAATGAAATTCAAAATGCCGATATGGATGAAAGCGGCGTATTAATTAAGCAACCATAGGTCCTTGATTAAGATTTTTGTCATAAAAATGGGCGGAAGAAAACCGCCCATTTTTGTAACATTTTTTTATTCTTTAATATTTATAAATTTCTCAATCGGAGTTGAGTATGACCGTAAATTCTGATAGTATTCCCCCAAAAACCAGATTTCAAGGGATCAAGCGTAGGATTCATGAATTCGGATTAATTGCCCAAGATCCGATATTGATGATTGCTCTGATTTTTTCGATCATCATTTTGACTATATTTATTTTCTTTCCTATTTTTAGGACGATTATAAGAGGATTTGTTTCCGATACCGGCGAAGCAGATTTTACTCATTTTGCCAGATATTTAGACGGAACTTTTTTACAGGGAATAAATACTTTCTTTAAAAATGCGGGCTTGATTTTGCAGGAAACGGCAACTTACGGACGAACATATCGCTTGGTTCTTTCCAATACGATTAAGATGGGCATCTTCTCAGCCACTTTCGGAACATTTCTCGGATTCATTTTTGCTTATGCCACCGTGAGATGCAATATCCCGGGGAAAAAATTTGTTCATCTATTGGCATTGGTGCCGACGGTTTCTCCTCCTTTTGCAGTTGCAATTGCCATGATCCAAATGTTTGGCAGAAATGGCTTGATTACAAAGACTTTATTGGGAATCAAATTCACTCCGGGCATGAATGATATTTATGGAATGGACGGTCTGGTTATTGTACAGACACTGACATTTTTCCCGATAGCCTATTTAATGTTGGAATCGATGATGGAAAGATTAGACGCTTCGATGGAAGAAGCCGCTGAAACATTAGGGGCCAGCCGTTTCTATCTTTTCAGAACGATAACTCTTCCGCTTTTGATCCCGGGAATAGCATCCAGCTTTTTATTGCTTTTTGTTGAATCCCTTGCGGATCTCGGCAACCCTCAATTTATTTCGGGAAATGTCACGGTTTTGTCTTCGCAAATCTATATGTCGGTTATCGGGGAATTTAATTATCAAAAAGCTTCCGCTCTCTCTTTTGTACTGTTGCTTCCCACCTTAATTGTTTATATCGTTCAAAGATATTATATAACTCGTCGTTCTTATGTTTCGGTAACCGGAAAGCCCACCGTTGGCAGGGTCTATGAAAAAAATAAGACGATTCGCATTATCTTCGCAACCATGGTTTACCTTGTTTGCATTCTTATCTTACTTGTTTATATCACCGTAATTGCAAGTTCATTCGTAAAAGGTTGGGGAATCGACTTTACACCGACACTTTCAAATTGGACAAAAATGTTTGGACGTGGCTTGGAAGCCATTTTCGATACCACCTTTCTCAGCCTGTACGCGACACCCTTTGCAGCTTTATTGGGAATGATTATCGCTTTCTTGATTGTTCGGAAAAAATTTGCCGGCAAAGAAATTTTGGATTTCGGCTCGAACCTCGGCGGTGCGGTCCCCGGTACAATCGTCGGGATGGGATTTATTTTGGCTTTTAACTTTAATAATCCGGGGTTAGCAGTTTTCTTGATCATCGTTTGTTCATGGTTTTATATCACTTGTGTATCGAAAGCCAACTTTCAACGGGTAAAAATTCTCATTCCGGGGATTATTTTGGGATTAATCATGAGCTGTTTGGATGATGGCGGATTTTTATGGGGAAAAAATGGGTGGCTTACCGGACCGGTTTCCGCCGAATCACAAGCTCCCGCCGCATTTGGTATCGGATTAAACGGAATTTATTATTTGATAGGTGCCATCTTCATTTTGATCGGATTCTACTTTCTGCTTCAGAAAAATTATCGTAAATTAGGAAAATATTCCTTTTTTATCGGTGTTTATATTATCCTAAATAAAGTGATCTTGATCATTTCAAAACCCATCCGAATATACGGAAAGACACAAAGTGTCCGCTGGTGGAAAGCAGTTTGTACGCAGTTTGCGGATTACATTGAAGTTCCTTTTTCTCTTCCGACTTTCTTCCTCGGCGTCTGTTTGTTTTTCATTACTGCAATCATGATCTATGAATATCATGGGAAATTTGAAACTTTTTTCAAAACCCTTTTCATGATTCTATCAATTGCCATTTTATTCACCGGTGATCAAATGAAAATGAATGGTACTGCGTATATTATATTATTTGCCTTTCTAATTCGATCTCTCCCCGCATCGGTCCGTTCCGGTGTTGCGGCACTGCAACAAATTGACGGATCCATCGAAGAAGCATCCAATATTCTCGGCGGAGACAGTCAATACACTTTTCGGAAAGTGACTTTGCCGCTTATCTTGCCCGCCTTTATGACAGGTTTGATCTTCTCATTCACCCGACACATGACAAGCCTCTCGGCAATTATTTTCCTTGTAAGCGCAAAATGGCAGATTGTTACGGCATCCATTATGAGCGGATGGGAGCAAGATGGAATCAGCTATGCGGCAACCTATTCATCCGTTATAATTTTTATCGTTTTGATATTTATCGGATTGATGGGCGTTGTAACCCGAAAAGTTTTGAAAATAGATACCAACATTGATCTGAACGCAGGCTTCTGAATAGGGAGAGAAGATTATGTACTTAGTAATTGATAACGTAGTTAAAGTATTTCCTGCAAGGGGTGGTGCGAAAGAAGTCAGGGCACTTGACGGGATTACAATCGAGATTAATAAAGGAGAACTGGTCACATTATTGGGGCCTTCCGGTTGCGGTAAGACGACCACGCTCCGTATGGTCGCGGGTTTTGAATTTCCGACTTCCGGAAATATTATTCTCGACGGGAAAATTATTAATGATGTCCCGACCCATAAGCGAGATATGTCAATGGTCTTCCAAAGTTACGCAATATTTCCTCATCTGAATGTTTATGAGAATATTGCTTACGGATTGAATGTTCAAAAAATGAGCAAAGAGGAACAGAAAAAAAGAATCGATGCGGTTCTCGAAATGGTTCACTTGGAAGGATATGAAACCCGTGCACCGAATCAGCTATCCGGAGGACAACAACAAAGAGTGGCATTAGCGCGGGCGTTAGTTATGGAGCCTAAAGTCCTTCTCATGGATGAACCTTTGTCCAACTTGGATACAAAACTTCGTGAGAAAATGCGTTTTGAAATTCGACAGTTACAACGGCAACTCGGTTTCACTTGTCTTTATGTTACCCATGACCAATTGGAAGCAATGGTGCTTTCGGATAAAGTTGTCGTGATGAACAACGGCCGAATTGAGCAGATCGGCAAACCGCGTGATATCTATCGTTATCCCAAGACAAAATTCGTTGCCGATTTCATCGGTCGGGCAAACTTCTTGGAAGGGAAAATCATTGAAAAAAGAAATGATGAATTGATTATTATGGTTGAAGGAAACCCGCTGACGATTAACGATATTCATTATAATGAATTTACGATCGGGGAAGAAGTGGAAATAATCGTTCGTCCGGAAATGATTCAAGTTCGCACAGAGGAAGGAAAGTATTCGGCAACTATTAAACAAGCCGCATATTTGGGGGAATCAATTGAATATATCCTTGATTTTAATGGAAACGAATTAACCGCTCATGAGACCGACCCCTCACGACTTGAAATAATACCGGAAGGTTCTTCGGTAAAAATTTCTTTCATGGAAGATTGTTTACATATCCTAAAAAAATAAGGGTATTTTTTTGAATTTTCAAGACGGATTAAGGCACTAAGAATGCATAACCCGTCTTTGTTCTTTAATTTGCTCTTTTTCGATCCTATTCAATAATCCGTTTTTTTACGATCGTTTTCTCTAAAATGGTTATGAATCCTATTTTCGAATATAATGGGTACATTGAAAAAAATGGAACGGATATTATGAATCGAAAACTGATCGTCATTCTTTTTGTCTTGTTACTTCCGGCTTGTACAAATATGCCACAGGACATGAAAGAATCTATTTACACCGAAGCTGCCCAAACTTTGATCATTCAATTGACTGAAACGGCAGCTGCCGTTACACCCAGTGAAACAGCTACGGTCATTCCATCATCGACTCCGACCGAAGAACCGACTGTGACGACGGCACCGATTGTCATTCCGACAATCGCTTCGAATGTTACCGTTGCTCCGACAACCTCCACAGCGGATAATCCTTATAAAGCCGAATTCGTTTGGGTCGATCCTTATCCCAACCAATTCATCCCGGGGCAGAAATTTACATTGACATGGCAATTAAAAAACGTTGGGACGGCGACTTGGTCAGGAAAATATCATTTTTATCACAATAAAGGAATTCAGCTTGCGGATCAATCATCCTATTCTATTGATACGGTGGTCGCTCCGGGTGAAATCCTGACCATTTCCATGCCTGCAACCGCACCAAGCACTTTCGGAACATATCAAACGGAATGGGCTTTTGCGAATCCCGAAGGGGTTCAGTTTTATTACGTTTATTACACCGCTATCGTCGGAGAACAAACCTTTGTTACTGATCAACCGGGCGCACCGACAAGTACTCCGAACTCACTTTACTGGATGTGTTCCGACCCGGATCGAAGTAATATTCAGGGAAACGGTTGCGAAGAATATTGTCACCTGAACGGCAGAAGTATGGATCAAGATGGGGTTAAGTGTTATTCATTTGGAAATTTGATAACAGATTTTTATTAGGAACAAACATTGAGAACCATATACGATATTAAGAGACACTCATTTTTATAAAAAGTCTCCGGGAGATTGGAAGCAATATGTTAAAAAGAAAGAGCTTGTTGATCACCGTTTTGTGTACGATGCTCGCTTTTACAGCTTGCTCAAACACACCGAATAAAGTAGTTCAGCTCAATACGGAAGCGGCAGCCACCGCAGCTGAAATCATTACCCAGACCGCAGCCGCAATTACTCCGACCGATACAGCCGTCCCGCCTACCGAAACACCGAATTATACCGCAACGCCGATCATTCTTCCGACTATCCTGCGTTATGCGGAGACTGTGGCAATTGCAACAGTTGTTTCCGGCCAACCGGCTACGGGTCTGTACAATGGAGGAGAACTAATCGGTTTTTCACCGGCAAGTAATATACAGGTTACGCCGAAACAGGCATTTTATTTATCCGTTCAGATTAAGAACACCGGAACAACTTATTGGAATACGTCCTACAAAATCATCCATTCGGGAGGTACTCAGATGTCGTATGCGACTTCTTATCCGCTGACCGGAGATGTCGCTTCCGGTGGAACTTACACCGCATCGATATACATGACTGCTCCCGAAAATTATGGAACTTACACACAGACCTGGACACTGGTAGATGCATATAATGCTACTGTTTTGACTTTTTCCTATAATGTAATTGTCGGAACGACATCCGTCGTAACATCTGTTCCTACCTTAACTCCGACAATCACATTGACAAGCCAGGCTACCGCCTATTCATCCCAACTTGATTATATGTGTTCGGATGCCGCTCGAAGCATCGAACAAGGTCAGGGTTGCGAAGATTATTGTAAAATTGCCAATCCATACAAAAGCCCTTGCTATTATCGCGGAACTATCAATCCGACCGCTACAAATGTTGCTTCAGCGACATTGCAGCCGACCAAGACCTATACGACCGCCCCGACTGCAGCTCCCACATCTACTCCGATTCCAACCTCTACAACCGTTCCACCGACGGATACTGCTGTTCCGACTGAAGAAACGACATTACAACAAGATGGTTCGGCAGACCAAAATACTTAATAGTTAATATTGAACGTTTTTTGGCTGAATATTAACAAAGGTAAGAATCGGAATTTTGGGATAACAGGAATGAAATTATCAAAAATACCGCTTTTCGGAAACCGGAGAGGGAAGCTCTCTCCTCCCCCTCCCCTTATGGCTTGCCAAAAATTATGTTCTTCTCTTGTCAAAACTTTTTCACATGCCAATAGGAATCAACCACCCGATCATGAGTGGTAAACTTCGCCC
>JALHEL010000493.1 GCA_022837205.1 Leptolinea sp. | reverse complement strand
TTCTATTTTACCAACAAACCACAGTAACCGAACCTCATAAATGCCTTATCACGAAGCAACCAAATTCTGGAAAAGTTTTATTCGGCGTGAGGATATTATCTCCTTGCGGAACCTGAACAGAATGGTCGTTTGGATCCATACTCACGCTCACACAGCGGTTCTCGTCAATCACGGCGGTTACCCTGTCAACCCACAAGTCTTGGACGTTGATGATTTCAACAGTCCCGCCGGGATACATTCCCGCCACACGGGATAAATCTATGGTCACCTCATCTAGTAATTCCCAGTTGTAAACCGCAACGTGTGCCCTGCCTCTGACATCATACACTTTGATAAAATTCACGGGTGGGTCAGGGCGACTATAAACATTTCCGCCATTTCTAATATATGTTCCCGGACTTGTATATAATCCGTCTGGGCAATAATTATCACCGACATATCCGTTAACTACGCTCGTGCTGTTTCCAAAATTATTGGGGTAATTCCAAACATTCTCTTGGTAGGTGCAATTGTTTTTCATCACACAATCGTAAAGCGGACCCCAGAATAGGATATTAGCACGCCTTCCCTCCATCGGATATAAAGTGGATGTGTTAAACGAAATGCAATTCTCAACTCGCAATCCATAGACCCCCATAGAGCCAACATATCCGTGAATGCCATAGTAAGCATTGTTAAACACGATGCAATTGCGAATTATAGTTGGGTATTGTAAGTATTTATTATTCCAGCTACTCGCCCCTTGCGTGTAAACCCCGTGACCGTGTATCCTATCCGCACCACTGCGTCCGTTGAAATAAAGAATACAGCCATCCAGAACAATATCGGCACATTCGTTGGCATTATAAAATCCAATTTGAAAATTGGACATTATACAATCCTGAAATATTGTGTGGTCATTAGCATAACACCAAACATCATTATATTTATCGTTATCATCTCTCTGAACATAATCATCATTATTAAAGATAAAATTTTTGATAGTTGCTTTGTCGGAATTCATCCTGAAAGAACCGTCGATATAAACCATTTTTGGGTCTAAAAAGTTTTTATGCCCGATAAAACTGACATACGCAGGATTGTGCGCAAATTTATTTTTCTTGCTCGTATTTGTCCATTTGCCATCAACAGTACTGCATTCGTGAAAATAAACTTTATCTCTATCTTGGAACTGTTGATAAGATTGGGCACTGGTAATCCACCACGGGCATCTTGTAGAACCATTCCGTGGAGAGTCGCCACCCCTGCCCCTGACAGTGAAAATGCGTTTATACCCGGGCTGGTCTGGATCTCCCGGAACTGCGGGGACTTTTACTAATCCTCTAACGGTCATCCCGATAACCCAACCTTTCTCACTGCTGATATTCTAACAGCATTTCCAAGAGCAACA
>JALHEL010000492.1 GCA_022837205.1 Leptolinea sp. | reverse complement strand
GGGTTGTAGGAAACGTGCCGACCGCCGATCCCGTAACGGGAGTTGTTACTTTTCCTACGGAAGAAACTGTTGGATCCATTTATACGCTTGACCCCAAAGAGTTTTGGGGACCGAGAAAACGGGAGCTCAGGTGGCCGGACGACTATCCAAACCGGCCTCAACAAGGTTGGAAGCATTCCATGTCGGTGAATCCCGCGGACGGATATGTGTATATGCGGTATTATCACGGCGATATTGTCAAATTTAACCCCAAAACGTATGAAGTGGAATTTGTTTACCGGACTGCCCAAGGTAATAGCTTTGGACTTACATTTTCGCCGCTTGAACCCAATATCCTGTACATGTCTTTTTATGCGGATGCCGGGGTGAACGCCAACAGTATATGCAGCATTGATGTGACGAACCCGGAAGGAACTTTCAAAAAACTTTCCGGCCCCACAAGCGGCGGGTTTAGAGATGGACCTTTGGATGTTGCTCAATTCAAAGATCCGAGCCAAATAATGAGTGATGCCGATGGCAATATTTACGTGGCCGATGCGGGGAATCATTGCATTCGCCGAATTACTCCCGATAAATTCGTCGAAACTGTTCTGGGTGTTCCGGGTAAAAGTGGTTTTAAGGATGGAGGAAGAGAGGATGCACTGTTTAACAACCCTACGGGCATTGGCGTGGGTACAGACGGCTCGGTATATGTAGCCGATTATAGTAACAGGCGAGTAAGGAAATTATCAATTAATTAAGAACAACATGAAACGATATAAAAAGCTATATGTCTTGAATAAGATGAACCGGATGATTGCCGTATTTACTATTCTTTTTTCGGTCTGTTTTACATTTTCAGCACAAGGACAATCTTATTCCATGGAAGGGATCGTAGTGGACGAAACAGAAATACCTTTACCCGGAGCTACGGTTTATTTGAGAGATAAAATAAGCGTAGGGACAACAACCGATATAGATGGAGTATTTAAAATACGGGCTTCCCGGGGTGATGTGATCGTAATCTCTTTTGTCGGTTATAAAAAAACGGAATATTTAGTCACTAAAGAGGAGAAAGATATCAAAATAAAGTTAGAACCGGAGTCCGAAACATTGGATGAAGTCATTGTAACCGGCCTTGGCACCCAACGAAAAATATCGAGCGTAGGGGCTATTTCCAGTGTAAACGTAGATGAACTCCAAACACCCACAACTTCTGTGGCTAACCTGTTGGGAGGACGTGTCCCCGGGGTGATATCCATGCAAACCAGTGGTGAACCCGGAAAAAACATCTCTGAATTTTGGGTGCGCGGTATCGGTACATTTGGCGCCAATGCAAGTGCTTTAGTGCTTATTGATGGATTGGAAGGAGACCTAAACACCATTGACCCCGCTGATATAGAAAGTTTTTCG
>JALHEL010000070.1 GCA_022837205.1 Leptolinea sp. | reverse complement strand
CTGTATATTTTTGCGTCACTGTTTAAACGCAACTTCCAAATCCCTTTTGTCGGCAGTCCGATCACATAATCGGTTTTGCCCGCATTTCCGAAATTGAAGACCGCTATTACATCATCACCCGTACCGTGTTGATCCCAACGCTGAAATGCCAGTACCTTTTCCTCCTCGTTTACATGGAAGACATTTAAAAATTGTCCGCACAAACCCCGAGTTTGATTTTTTTGATTCGATCGTAACCGTATTAAATCGCGATAAAGGCGAACGATCCCGCTGAATTCTGTGTTTAAATCCCAATCCAATGGCACATCATCCCGAAAATAATCCCCTTCAAGAAATTCCTGTCCTTGAAACAACATAGGAATACCCGGAGCGGTAAAAACCAAACCGGCAGCAAGCGTGGAACGTTTTTGTGCAAACACACCGGTCGGATCGTCCGGATTAATTTCCTGCGGAACCCGTGCTTTTCCGTTCGCTACTTCATCATGGGATTCACTGTAAATCACCCGCCGAAACGCATCGTTTTCATATTTGAACTGAACCGCATTTCGGATCACATCCATTGAACGGGCGGAATCATCCGCCACCGTCACCGCGTCGCGAACCGGATGAACAAAATTAGCGTCCCATTGGGCATGAAAACCGGCTCCGTTTTCACTGATTTCTTTGGTGATCCATTCGTTGCTTCGTAAATCCTCGGCGATGGAAATAACATGGGTGGAATATGCCCGGATTTTTTCGTTAATGGCTTGCAGTAAAGACCAACCGTCCGGCAAATCGTTTCCTTCTGAACCGTCAATCGTGCGAATATAAAGTGTACTGTCAAAGCGTAAACCGTCGACGTGATACTCTTCCAACCACATTTGAACATTATCCAAGATATAGCTGCGAACTTCTCCTTTGCCATAATCCGGCCGTGTACTTCCCCAGGGCGTTTCGGAACGGTCATCGTTGTAAAAATAGATTCCGCCTTTGCCGTTTTCCTGCCACCCGTCAAATTGCCAAAGAGATAAATCTCCGGGTCCGAAATGGTTATAAACCACATCCTGAATCACTGCGAATCCGCGTTGATGCGCTTCACGAATAAACTTTTTAAACCCGTCCGGACCTCCATAAGCACTTTCTACGGCGAAAATATTCGCAGGATTGTATCCCCAAGAGTAATCTCCGGCAAATTCGGCAACCGGCATGACTTGAATGGCATTCACCCCTAACCGCTTTAAATGGTCCATCTTTTCCGCTGCCGAATCAAAATCACCGGGCTTTTTATCGGAATCGGCGAAAAAGGATCCGATATGCATTTCATAAATGACCAGTTCATTAAAAGGAGGAAGTTCAAAACGATCCCCTTCCCAATCAAAAGCCTTGGGATCATAAATGACACAATTTCCGGCGGAATTTGTCACCTGACGCGCATAGGGATCCATTCGTTCCAATTTTTGATTTCCGCTGATTAGGACGAATTTATATTCATCCCCCACTTTGGCATGTGGGATATCCGTATACCAAGTCCCATGCTCTTCCGCCTTCATCGGATCAGCGGATTCGGACCAATTATTAAAAGTTCCTTTTACAAAAACAGCATCGGCATGGGGAGCCCAGACCCGAAAAGCCACGCCTCCTTCATGAACAATCGCACCCATTCCAAGATAAACATCTTTTGATTTCTCAGTCACTTAATCATCCTTCATTCGCAATTTTTTTGCCGGTTAATTTTTTGAATCCGTAAAAAAGATCCCGAAAGATAATCGATATATCTTTTACCGGGATCTTTCGCTTTTTTCGCCAAGTTCGGATCAATCCGATCAGCTAAAAACATTGAAACGATTTGACTCTTTCATTTTTCTCGTTTAAGCACACCTCAGTCGCATGAAAAAGTCTTTGATCATTTCATCCGTTCGTCGATCAGGTTGAACGGATGAAATGGTTTTTGTTATGAAATTGCTCGCCGGTTAATATCCCGCTTCCAGATTGACCAGATTTTCATTCGGCTTTCCTTTTTCGAGATAATTTCTCAGGTTTCTTTCAAAAAGTTGCAGCGTTCGTTCATCGTATTGCGTCGTAAAACCTGCTTGATGAGCCAAAATAATTACCTGATCCATATCCCAAAGCGGACTATCGGGGGGTAGCGGCTCCACATCGATTACATCCAGTCCGGCTCCTTTGATTTTTCCGCTTTGCAGTGCTTCGATCAAAGCTTGGGTATCCGTCGTAGCTCCCCTCCCGACGTTCAAATAATAGGCACCTTTCTTCATTTGATTAAAGCGTTCTTCATTCATCAGATATTTCGTCGCAGCCGTGAGGGGCAAAATATTAACAACATAATCCGCCGCATTCAGCAGCTTGTCCAATTCGTCATTCCCGACAATATGATCGGTATATTCATTCGGCTGCGGAAACTGTTGCAAACCCCAAACTTCCATATCGAAAGCCTTTGCCATTTTCGCGATACCTTTACCGATGATTCCCATGCCCAGAATTCCGATTGTCTTTCCGTGAACCTCATCCGGCCATTCCAATTGAATCCATTGGTGAGCATCCTGTTGCTTCCCATACTTACGAAAATTTCGAGTCAGCATAATCATCAGGCAAATGGTTGTTTCCACAATCGGATTCACCGCCACACCACCCGCTCGGGTTAACCAAACATGATGCTCTTCCAAAAGATCCAGCGGCAAATGATTGACTCCCGCAAACCAAGAATGCAGCCACCGGACTTGATTGGGAACCGATAAAATAGCATTCAATAAATCGGGGGACTCCACTCCGACCAAAACATCACTTTTGGCACCTTCCGAAGCCAATAACTTCGGATCGGCGACAGAATCGGTAAAGACAAAATCAACTTCCGGAAAATCTTTTGTTAAACGACTTTTCTGTTCATCGGTAACCATCCTATTAAACATGACACGTGTCATTTTTCCCTCCTCTCTTCCTTCATAAGACCTTATTATTTCGAATACTTTACGATTCGGTTCCGCTATTCTTTAATTTTATTATATATGATTTGTCAAATTACCACTCAAAGGCAATGCATCGTTTTCTCAGAATCGCATCATCGAAGATTAATTTTGCGGGTTTGTTTGCCAGCCCCTGACAAACCATCAAAGGAAGTAAATGTTCTTCGCGCGGATGACAATACCTGGCATAAGGCGCTTCTTCCCATTCGATTAATCTTTGTTCGCGTTCTTCCTGAGAGAAGTTACCGGTGCAGGTTTCGATCAGCCAATTTTGGAAAGCATCATTTTCCGGATCCGCATATTCCGATTGAGAATCAAAAAAAGCAAGTTGATTGTGAAAAGAAAATCCGGAACCGAGGATCAAGATATTCTCGGAAACCAAATCACGGAGCGCTTTTCCCAAAGAAACATGAGCAGCCGAATCCAATCCACGAATCAAAGAAAGTTGTATCGAGGGAATATTTGCCTCCGGATACATTAATTCCAACGGGATAAACAATCCGTGATCAAATCCGCGATTCAAATCAATTCTTGCTTGAATATGATTTTTTTCCAGCATTCCGACAATCCGTTTTGCGAGTTCCGGATCCCCCGGCGCAGGATATTGGATCTGATATGCTTTTTCCGGAAAACCGTAATAATCATAGAACATGGACGGATGCGATGCTCCTAAAACAGTGGGGTGCTGCTCTTCCCAATGAGCGCTGATCACCAATATCGCCTCCGGCCTATTCAACCGGGACGGTAAGTTTTTCATAAAATCGATCATCGCCCGATGATTCGGTTCTCCTAAAATGGGCAGAGGGCCTCCGCCATGGGAGAAGTAGACGATTTGAGCTTTATTTTCCATTTATTTTCGTTCCTTTTCAAAAGTCCTATATTTCATTGAATTGACTCTTGATTATGAGGCAAATCGATTCTTTGAATAACCTCGAGAAAACGATCATAGGGTTGAGCTCCGACGATCGCATAGCGGCTATTTATGATATACGTGGGAACACTTTCGATACCCCATTTTACGGCTTCCGCAATATGATCTTGAACCGCTTGAGTATATTTTCCTTCTTCAACCTGTCGCTTCATCTCATCCGCATCCAACCCGACAGCTTTCGCAGCGGATTGAAGTACTTGCCATTGTCCGATATCCTCTCCTTTACCGTAAAAACGAGCAAAAACTTCGCGATGAAATTCAAATCCTTTTCCCTTTTGATCGGCATATTCGGTGGCTTCATGGGCGAACCGGGTATTGGGCAGATGTTTCGGAAAAACCATCTCCAAACCGGCTGCGTCAGCCATCTGCTTTAATCTTTCACCGATTTCTGCCATGTGATCATTCAATTCTTCCGGAATATCCATCCCTTCCGGCGGAATATCGGGTCGAAGGAAATAAGGTCGCCAAGTGATCGCCATCGGATATTCTTTTCTCAGTTTTTCGACAACACCCTGCCCGACATAGCACCAGGGGCAGATATAATCGGAATAAATTACCATTTCTATCAAGTCCATCCCATAATCTCCCATTGAAAACATACCATAATCAGCACTCGTTAATTATTTACCGAGGTTAAACCTTACTTATTATCATGCCACAATTTTCCGAGATGAACAATAATCCGTAATTCGATCATACGGATAAATTTGCATAACTTATTCTTCTCCTCATTCAAGTGACGGCATTCTCCCGAAAATCCATAGCTTTTTTAGATTTTCAGAGAAATTCTTAAAGCCGGTTGTTTTTTTACCGTTTTCAAATTTAAGGAATCAATAAGCCTTCCGAAAATAACGGCTGCGGAATCGTATTTATAAAGATTTTTTCAATAATTGAATATTCCAAAACTTCATTTGGGCTTCGATCCGCATCGGCAATGATAAGAAGAATCTTTTCTTGTTTGATCGGATTTCAGCTGTCATTTTTTAATCAAGCTTATAATCGAAATTAGAATCATTACAACTTTTAAAAAAGGAGTTTAAAAAAAATGAAAAAATATAAATGCAGCGTATGCGGTTATATTTATGACCCTGCAAAAGGAGATCCCGATTCGGGAATTAAACCGGGGACAGCTTTCGAAGACCTTCCGGATGACTGGGCTTGCCCGGTTTGCGGATCTTCCAAAGATAAGTTCAGACCGATGGATTAAACTTTAATACATTGTTTAAAGATCTTTAGAATAATCCATTTATCAGGGGATATCTCCACATAACAGGCATGATGAAATTCAAATAAACGGTTTTGCATTATTATCGCTTCCGTAAATGTTTTTCAACATTTACGGAAGCCTTGCCGGTTGAATTTCAATCCTTTGTCTTTTTATGAAACTATCTAATTAGATTTAGCGATTCATAACAGAAAGAAAGGCTGTACAATGTGGAATTATGAAGCAGATATTATTGTAGTCGGCAGCGGTGCCGCAGCTTCCTCGGCAGCTTTGTTCGCCTATGAAAAAGGCGCCGAAGTTATCATGGTGGAAAAAAGAGCCAGACCCGGAGGAACAACCGAAAAATCCGGCGGCGTATTTTGGATACCGAATAATTCTTTTTTAAGAGAAAGCAAAATAGAGGATAAAAAAGAAGATGCTTTGCGTTATATGGCGCGTCTTTCTTATCCGACACTGTATAATCCGAGCGATCATCACTTCGGTCTCAACGATCATCAATATGAATTACTTGAAGCATATTATGATAATGCATCCCCTACGATTGAAAAACTTCATGCGATGGGTGCACTGGACGCGACTCCTTGGATCGCCTGGGACGGGCAGGTTTTTCCCGATTACTATGCTCACCTGCCCGAAGACAAAGTCCCGAGGGGGCGATGCTTGGTTCCCAAAGATCCTCAAACAGGAAAAGGAGTAGCTCGAGGATTTGAGTTGATACGTCAATTACGAGAAGCGATCAATCAAAGAGAGATACCGATTCTTCTTAACCATCGTGCGAAAAAGCTTATCCTGAACTGTAAGGGAGAAATAGTCGGGTTGGAGGCAATCGATTCCGAGAATCATATTGTCACCTTACGAGCCAAAAAAGCGGTTATTTTCGGAAGCGGCGGGTTTACGCATAGTCCGGAAAAAAGATTAAATTTTTTGCGCGGCCCTGTTTTCGGAGGATGCGCCGTTCCGGCGAATGAAGGTGATTTTATTGATATAGCAACCTCGGTCGGAGCAAAATTAAACAATACCGCAAATGCTTGGTGGGCGCCGGTGGTTTTAGAGGAAGTTTTAGAACATCCGAGTCCTCCGACCGATGTTTTCATGGTTTCCGGAGACAGCATGATTTATGTAAATAAATACGGGAAAAGAATCGTGGATGAGAAGGCGGTATATAATGAAAAAACACAAGCCTTCTTTACTTGGGATCCGATCAAGGGAGAATATCCGAATTTGATGGTCTTCATGATCTACGATCAGCGAACCGCGGATATTTGGGGAAACTATCCTCCCGCCGCTGCTTATCCGATTCCGACCAAGGATACTCCGTCTCCTTACTTGATTTACGGCAATACTCCGGAAGATCTTGCGCGAGCGATCGAAGAAAGGTTGAATAAAATCGCATCCGCAACCGGCAATTTTCATCTTGACCAAAGCTTTTCCGAAAATCTTAAGAGGACAATTAAAGTTTTTAATCAATATGCCGAGCAGGGAATCGATCCGGAATTTCATCGGGGAGAACAACCCATCGATTTGGCATATAACGGCCCTGCTGCCCCGGATCACAATTTACCCAATATTACGATGTATCCGATCGCGTCGGAAGGACCGTACTATGCGATCATTATCGCAGGAGGTACTCTTGACACCAAAGGGGGGCCGAAGATTAATAAAAAAGCCCAAGTATTAGATCATGAAGATATGCCGATACCCGGACTTTACGGTGCGGGAAACTGTATCGCAGCGCCCGCTGCGCAGGCATATTGGGCGGGCGGCGGTACAATCGGTCCCGCTCTGACTTTCGGCTATATCGCGGCCGATTATGCCGTACAGGAAAATATCAAAGAGCCGTAAAACAGTTTATAATTGGGCAAATGAATATTTAAAATAAATTCATTTGCCCAATTTATCTTTTAAATATTAGATTTTAATAGACTTTTATATCTGAATAAACGGATTAATCGATTCTTTCTAAAGTTAATAAATGATCATTGTTTATTTGAAGAAAATTATATTAAAACGGAGGCTAAGATTATGAATCAGGAAATACCGGGCAATATCGCATTGGGACTAAATTTGGGTGGTTTGGGAGGAGCTTTATTTTTTCTGGCAAATCTCTACACCATCTTGCATCTCATTCAAAGAATATTCGCTCCAAAAGCCGAATGGAAATGGCTGAATAATCTAAGGAATAAATGGCATTATGTTCATTATTTTGGGAATATTGCCGCTTTTGTCGTAATTGTTATTCATGCCGTTACATTATGGCAATACGCAACTGTCTTTAATTGGATTCTGATCATTGTAATGGCATGGATGGTATTCGCCGGCTTTACCATGCGCTTTACCAAAGCGGCTCCCCAATTCAAAAAGACAATCAGAAAATATCATGCCATGTGGTACATGCTGGCACTTGTATTGGTTTTAATCATTACCGCTCACGTCGTCTCCCTTTCCTCATTCCCTTATCCTGTCGGATAATGAAGAAAAACGCCCGGATGCAAAATAGTATCCGGGCAAATCAGATTGAATCAGAGCAATATATTTTTTATCAGTCTTCGATAGAAGTTTGTCTGTTTCCGATCCGGATAGCTATTGGTTCTAACCGAATTGATAGCTATCTATTCTATGAGAGATATCATGCACAGGCAAAAATTATCCGCCCAAAGGTTTGAGTAAAACGCCGATAAAATAAGCCACGGAAGCAGCCAAGCCTCCGACTATCAGCATTTCCAAACCGCTGAC
>JALHEL010000491.1 GCA_022837205.1 Leptolinea sp. | reverse complement strand
ATTGGCGTCTGATTCAAACGCAAAACAGACTGTCTTGATTCATTTCGGCGCAAACGCCTTTGAAACGATCGATAAACGGAGCCGGGCAGTGGATACGGGAAGAAAGGTTTATCCGGGATTGATCATGGGACTCGATAATATGGAATTTATCCTTTGAAGCGATATCGCCGGACTGTTTTATCCAAATAAATATCGATTCGATGCGGAGTTTGATCCGGGATTAAAAACCATGAGGGCGAATCGCCCTCATGGTTTGGAGGAGAAACTGAAAAATATTTATACTGCCTGAATATTTTTAGTTTGTCATATTAACGATGGCGGAAATATAATCCCTGTCCACCATATTGAAACGATCTTCCGGCGGATATAATGCGCCGCCGTAGAATATTTCGCGATTATTATTGACAGAAGAATCCGAATACGGTTTGTAATGGGCAACATGTACCTGATCGCATCCGGTTTCACTGACGATCCGGTCGATATTTTTCAATGTTATGCCCGCTCCCGGCAAAATTTCTATTCTTCCGTCAGCATAGGTGATCATTTCTTTTACTGTTTCGATTCCGAAAAAGACATTCGATTCCTGTCCGCTGGTCAGAACCCTGGTTATTCCAAGCGAGATGAGGGTATCCAAGGCGGATTTCCAGTCCGGCACAACATCAATTGCCCGATGAAAAACGGTTGTTTTATCGCCGGCAATTTGCTTCATAATTTTTGTTCGTTCAACATCGATTGTCCCATCCGATTTGAGAAAACCGAACACCAATCCGTCCGAACCGTGGGCTAATAATAATTTTGCATCCTCAACCGCCGTGGCAAACTCATTTTCGGTATAGCAGAATCCTCCTTCTCTGGGCCGAACCATTGTCATGATTTTCAAGCCGGTATGCTTTTTTGCAATGATCAGTTCGCCGATCGAAGGGGTTAACCCGCCGTGAAAAAGGTCGCTGTTCAATTCGACTCGATCCGCTCCCGCCTGAAAAGATTCAACCGCATCATCTGCGCTGCCGCAGCAGACTTCGACAAGAATGTTCCCCATTATTAACCTCGCTTGCAATATTATTCTTCTAGTTTTGTGTCATTATACTTTGTAACCGGAAATTTTGGTAAAAATCGGTTTGTAAAGCTTTTGAAAGTTTGATAAAATAGAAATAAGCACGAAGTATTACAGCTTTAATATTAACATGACGATAATAATTATATTGAAACCGTAATGAATGATCTGATCAGTGATATTTAAAGAGGCCTTCATGATGAAAACGCAGAAATTAGATAAAGATCTGATGAAGAAAAATAATATGAAGCTCGTGTTGGCCTGTATTAATGAGGCTGATGAAATCTCCAAAGCGCAAATTGCCGAAAAAGTGCAAATGAGCATTATGTCAATCAATCGGATT
>JALHEL010000069.1:6914-15637 GCA_022837205.1 Leptolinea sp. | reverse complement strand
GGGAAACCGGATCTGTTGATTCAAAAAGGGGAACAACTGATTCCGATCGAAATCAAATCTCAGCCGGCTCCGGAAACACCGCCGGCTTCTCACGTCTTCCAATTAATGGCTTATTGCCTGTTGGCGGAGAAGACCTTTGCCGTGAAGCCGGATTACGGAATTTTGCGTTATCGAAACAAAGAGTTTAAGATTTCGTATACAATAAAAAGAAGGGATGAACTTCTGGACCGATTGGAAAGGATCAGGGAAGATGATTCGCTCGAAGAAGTTCATCGTTCTCATTGCGATTCATTCCGCTGCGGGGGTTGCGGATACCGATCGATTTGTGATGAAAAATTGTGAGCGAAGATGAATCAAACGACAAAAAAACCCGAACGAATCGGTGTGACCTGGCACCCTCATCTGGCTGCCGCCGAAGAAGAAGCCAAGAAAATTATTGAAGAAATCAATACCCGTTTTCACGGACAGGCTGTCGCGGAAGGTTGGTCCCTTTACGATGAAGCTTTTCGTGAAAGCCTTGAACGCCGCCCCTTTGATTTGGTGATTACTTTCGGCGGTGACGGGACGATGTTACGCACCAATAAACTATGCGCACCATTTGAGGTTCCGGTCTGCGGGATCAATATGGGCAGCTTCGGTTTTATGATGGAAATCGCCAAAAATCAATGGCGGGAAAAACTTCCGGCTTTAATGAACGGGGATTGGCGGATTGAAAAACGGATGATGTTGCATGTCGAGCTGGTTCGAAAGAATAACGAACGAACTCGCTGGGAAGTGCTGAATGATGCGGTGATCGGTCATGGTTCCAAATTACGCCCGATTCGTATCAACGTCCGCATTAATGAAAATTATCTGACGGATTATGTCGCGGACGGATTGATTGTTTCCACTGCAACGGGGTCCACCGCATACGCCATGGCAGCCGGGGGACCGATTATGGAACCGGAATTGCGAAATATTCTGGTGATCCCCGTGGCGCCCCATTTGTGCCTGGAGCGCGGGATTGTTCTCGACGAAAACGATGTGGTGGAAATTCGATCGTCTTCCGAACACGAAACGATTTTTTCACCGGACGGGCAAGATGGGATGATGATTGATGAATCGGATACGATTTCGGTCTCCGCTTCAGAATTTTCGGCGCGTTATGTGCGCTTGGAAGGAAAGGGATTTTTCTACTCGAATTTTATTCAATATATGCAACGAAATCCGAGCGCTAATCGAAAGACAACGATATGAGTGAGGAAATAAGCGAAATTAAAACCTGTTACAAGCATCCGAATCGGGAGACATTGATTTGTTGTAATCAATGCGGGCGGCCTATTTGCATGGATTGCGCGGTCTCCACACCGACCGGTTATCGCTGTAAGGAATGTGTCAAAGAGCAACAGAAAAAATTCAACACCGCCGTATCCCGGGATTATGTTTTATCGGCGATCGTTGCTTTTCTGATCGGAGCCTTGGGATCTTTTGTATTGTATTTTTTTAATTTTTATTCCATGCTGACGGCGATCATTCTGGGATTGTTGTTGGGGAATCTGATCGCCAAAGCCGTCCGGGCGGTTACTCAAAAACGCCGAGCGGCGGATCTGAATAAATTGACGGCAATCGCGGCCGGAATCGGCGGAGCGGTTCCGATTCTGCGATATATCTTGGGGCTTTTCCGGATGATATTCATCGGAAATTACGCCGGTTTGATGGGATATACCCTGTCCGTCGGTTGGGGAATTTTGTACATTGCCTTGTTATGTACGACTATATTAACGAATATGCGCGGTTTTGCCATTCGCAGACGCTGAAATGTTGACCGAATTATATATCCGAAATTTTGCGATTATCGATGAGCTGGAACTTTCTCTGAAGGAAGGTTTGAATATCTTCACGGGTGAGACCGGCGCCGGTAAATCGATTATTTTGGATGCCGTTTCAACGGTTGTCGGCGGGAAGACCGATCCGACTTTTATCCGTGAAGGGACGGATCGGGCGATTGTCGAAGCGGTTTTCCGGCCGGACGAGAATCGGGAGGCGATTCGGGAAATACTGAAAAGGGAAGATTTGCCCGAAGATTCGGACGGCGATCAGATCATCTTGAGCCGCGATATTCGGGCCGGCGGCCGCAGCTCGGCACGGGTCAATGGCAGCAGTGTGAACGTTAATCTGCTGCGGGAAATTGGCCGGCTGCTGGTGGATATTCACGGTCAATCCGATCATCTGTCACTGCTGAATCCTTCCAATCATATCGTCTTGCTGGATCGCTTTGCCGGAAATCAGGAATTGCTGAAGAAATATCAAGCGGAATTCAAAAAATTACAGAAAATTCGTACCCGATTGACCGAGATTCGCATGAATGACGAAGAATTGCTGCGAAAAAAAGATATGTTGTCCTTTCAAATGAATGAGATTCGTTCGGCAAAAATCAATGAATCGGAAGAAGAAACGCTGAAGAAAGATCGGGATCGTCTGGCGAATGCCGAGAATCTCAGCCAACTGACTCAAAAAGCCATGGAGCAACTGGAAGGAAGATCGGAAGAATATCCGGGAATTTTCGAATTACTGGGTTATTTATCCAAATCAATGGATAATTTAAGTCGAATCGATGCGGAGCTGGCGCCGCTCGGTGAAGAAGTCGCCGCGATAAACGATGCGCTGAACGAATTGCTTGCCTCTTTACAGCGTTATCAAGAAACATTGGAATTTAACCCCGCCCGGCTGGATGCCATCGAAGAACGGCTGGCGCTGTTGAACACTTTAAAAAGAAAATACGGCGGCAGCCTGCGTGCGGTTTTGGAATTTGCCGCGCAGGCGGAAGAACAGCTGGCCGGGCTTGAAAATATTTCGGATCAGACGGAAGATTTGATCCGGCAGGAAACTTCGGTGATCAACCTGTTATCCGAATTGGCGCAGGAGCTTTCCGATCGCCGGCACGAAGCTTCTCGGAAAGTGAGCGAGAGCGTGGAAAAGGAGCTGCATGAGCTGCGAATGGAATCGGCACAGTTTGAGATCCGATTTACGCAAACGGCGGCTGAAAACGGACTCCGAGACCGGCACGGCAGATCATTGGCTTATGATGAGAACGGCTTTGATCAGGTTGAATTTCTGATTGCGCCGAACCCGGGCGAAGGATTGAAACCGTTGGCCAAGATCGCATCCGGCGGGGAGACTTCACGACTGATGCTGGCGTTGAAAAACACATTGGCCGAAGCGGATTCGATCCCGTCGATGATTTTCGATGAAATCGACCAAGGAATCGGCGGGCGGGTCGGTTCGATTGTCGGGGAAAAACTATGGCTGCTTTCCCGCAATCATCAGATATTATGCATTACCCATCTGCCCCAGCTTGCGGCTTATTATGACGCTCATTTTCACGTTTCCAAGCAACTTTCCGATGGCAGAACTCGTACACTGGTTAAACAATTGCAGCCGGAAGAAAGTCTGCGCGAAATGGCGCAATTAATGGGTGGAGACACCCCGGAAAACCGGCGGGCATCCGGCGCCATGATTCTGAATGCCCAAAAATGGAAAGAAAGCGTCAAATGATATAATTTGAATCGTGAATAGAATAAGAAAAATATTATTTTCGTTTCGTTGGATGCTGTGCATTCCGTTGGGAATTCTGGGGTTGTTGTTGATCTTCGAACAGCCGGCTTTTGCCTATCAGGCTTTGGCGTCGCCGACGCCCGATTTTGACGGCAATATTTTTTATACGGTGTCCGACTTGGATACCTGTCTCAGTATTTCACTGAAGATGGGTGTGGATGTCGAAACGATTCGCTCGCTGAATAATTTGGATGTGAATTGCACGCTGATTGCCGGAACGAAGATCCTTTTGGGCAGAGTCCTGACCCCCACACCGACGGCGGGTCCTTCGCCGACGCCGACTGAAATTTTACCGACGCCGACGCCTTATGACGGATCGGCACAACTCTGTATCTATCTGTTCGAAGATAAGAACGGGAACGCCACCGCGGAGGAGACCGAAACCGGAATCGCCGGCGGAGCCGTTAGCGTTACGAAACGAGGAGGGACGGAGTCCTTCACCGGTTTGACGACCGGATTGGATCTGTTGTGTTTTCCGGAGGTGCCGGAAGGGGACTATAACATCAGCGTCGCTCCGCCGAAGGAGTATAACCCGACGACCAATATGAATTATCCCATTACGATCAAAGCGGGTGATACGACTCAGGTCAATTTCGGTGCGCAAAAACAAGCCGCATTTGAAAATTCGGCTGCGGCGACCCAACAGCAGACCAAGAAATCGCCGTTGTTGGCGATCATCGGCATTGTTTTGATTCTCATCGGAGTAGGGATTGTGGTGGTTTTCGGAATCCTTAAACGGCGGGATTGAGAGGAATTTTCGGATTGTAGTGGCTCAGGCAAGAACATTTCGACTTTATGATATGAAGTTTTTCCTTGAAACGGAGAACAAATATTATTGTCTTTCAAACAGAACCCGTTTTACCAATAACCAGTTTTCGCTGACAACCTGTTTTTTGGATTCTCTCAATTTGCTTTCAAGCGAATCGATCGCCGTTTCGCGCGGGCCTTATCTGACCTATTATTGGGGCGGGCAGATCAGTTTCGATATGAAGAAAAATACGGCTTGGTTTTCGTGGTTGATTGCCGGGAAACATTCGAATAACTCGAACCTGTTGGAGTTGTTGGAATTTCTGGTGGCCAAGGCGGGGAAAGCCGGAATGCAGTCTTGTGCGGTGGTTTTGGATGAAGGGCAATGGGTAACCGGTTCATTCCGTCAGATCGGATTCAGCGTTTATTCCAAACAGACGGTTTGGTGTTATAAAGGAGAATTAAATTCGGATGGAGAAAATTGGCAATCCGTAAGCGTTACGCCTTTTGATGAATACGATCTGTTCTATGAATCGCAGATTACGCCGCTGATTCGCCAGTTGGGTTCGAATTGGAATCAGGAAAATATCTATGCGCTTAAAAAAGATGGTATGATCCAAGCGACGGCAAAGGCGACCGCTCAAAACGGGAATCGGATCTATTTGGAGCCTATTTTCAACCCGGGGGTCGAGAATCCGGCAAAGTTAATGCTAAGCCTCGCACAACAAATCAACCATACGACGGATCAGGAGGTTTATGTGATGATCCCGGGTTTTCAGGCTTGGGCAAACGATCCGTTTAATGAGGAAAATTTTAATCTGGTATGTCGCCAGACAGTTTTTGTAAAAAATCTTGCCGCGAAAGTGGCTGAGGAAAAACCGGCGATCCAATTGGAAAACGGTTATCTTCAACCGGTCGGACCGGCAAATTATCAGATGAATAAAAAGGAAAAATGAAGCAGTACGAAAATAATTTAGATGATATCCACGCGTTAGTGGCGATTTTCCCCGAGGAGATCGGAGAAAAGATCGAAAGTATCGGAAATCTATCTGAATTGGTAGAAGTGGTTTTTGATGTGGGACGTCCGCCCTTGGCTCGCTATATGGATGATGAGATTCAGCTTTCTGAAAAGGAAGTCGCCTTTGAAGATTTAGAGACGATTATTTCCCAAATCGGCGATTTCGATTTGGACAACCGGGCGGGAATGGAACGGACGCTGCATCGGATTTCGGCGGTTCGCAACCGGAAAGGGAAAATCATCGGATTGACCTGCCGAGTGGGCCGTGCGGTATTCGGGACGCTCGAAATCATTCAGGATTTTGTGGATTCGGGCAAAAGTATTCTGATTTTGGGGAAACCCGGGATCGGGAAGACGACCATGTTACGGGAAGCGGCCAGAGTGTTGGCGGAAAGGAAACGAGTCGTCATTGTCGACACCTCCAATGAAATCGGTGGGGACGGCGATGTGCCTCATCCGGCGGTGGGAAAGGCGCGCCGCCTTCAAGTGGCGAAACCGGCTTTGCAGCATGAGGTGATGATCGAAGCGGTCGAAAACCATAATCCGGAAGTGATCGTGATCGATGAAATCGGCCGTGAATTGGAAGCGCAGGCTGCGCGTACGATCGCGGAGCGCGGGGTTCAGTTGATCGGGACGGCTCACGGCCGAACCTTGAGCAATCTGCTGATGAACCCGACCCTCTCCGACCTGGTCGGCGGAATCGAATCGGTGACGTTGTCGGATGAAGAGGCGCGACGCCGCGGAACGCAGAAAACGGTTCTGGAACGGCGTTCTCCGCCGACTTTCGATGTGCTGGTGGAAATTGTCGAACGAAATAAGGTGGTTGTTTATCCCGATGTGGCGGCGGCGGTGGACGCGTTGGTTCGCGGGATCGAACTGGCACCGGAGTTGCGGATAAAGACGGATCAGGGAAAAATAATACGCGAAAAGGCGCCGGCTCCCGTATTGGAAGGGAACGGGTTTACACCCGCAGCCGAGTCCGATCTGCAAATCCGCCAAAAGCGGAATATTCTTCAGATTTCCGGTCGCAGTAAAACGGAAAGCGGCAATCGTCGGAGTTCACGGCGGGGCGTATCCGGGGAATCCTATGGGTTGGCCCAATCGACATCACCGGTTTTGACCGGTGAACGGGATCTGGATTCGGATTCTCAAAATGATCCGGGCATGAAACCCATCCGGATTTATCCCCATGGCGTAGCCCGTAACCGTTTGGAACAGGCTTCCGCAAGGCTGGGAGTCTTGATTTCCATTGTGAATAACGTCGAGGAAGCGGATGTCTTAATGACTTTACGTCCCTATTACCGCAGCCGGCAGAAAATGATTGTGGACGCGGAAGAACGGAATGTGCCGATCTATGTTCTGCGGTCAAACACGATCAATCAGATCGAATACACGTTGGCGAACTTGTTTAATGTGACCGTTCAACAGCCGTCCGGTAATTGGGAAAACGTTGAAAAAGAAACTACGGAAGCCATTATGGCCGTGAAAAACGGGGAAGCGGTCTGGGTTGATCTGGCGCCCGCAAATCGCATGATTCGGCAGATGCAGCACGAATTGGTCGAACAGTACGGGTTGTTATCCCAGTCTTACGGGAAAGAGCCCAAACGCAGAATCCGCATTTTTCAGAATCCGGAGTAAAACATGTTTATTACCTTTGAAGGACCGGACGGATCCGGAAAAACCACGCAAGTGAAACGAATTGGGCGGAAGCTTATCGAAAAAGGATTTGATATCGTCTACACCCGCGAACCGGGGGGGACCGAAATCAGTGATCAGGTGCGGGAAATTCTGATGAATATGAAAAACAAACAGATGTGCCCGCGGACGGAGATCCTGCTTTTTTGTGCGGCTCGCGCTCAACTGGTGGAAGAGGTGATTCGTCCCGCCCTTCAAAGCGGAAAGATTGTGATCAGTGACCGCTATGCGGATTCAACCTTGGCTTATCAGGGATACGGTCACGGATTTGAACAGGAAACATTAAAACAACTTCTCAATTTTGCCACCGGCAACCTTTGGCCGGATTTGACGTTTCTGCTGGATATACCCGCCGAAAAAGGATTGAGACGCAGAATAAACAATCAGGAAGAATGGAATCGGATGGATGATTATCAGCTTGCGTTCCATGAGCGGGTTCGCAATGGCTATCATCAATTGGCTGCTGCAGATCCGCAACGGTGGGAGATAATCGATGCCGATCAGTCCGAAGAAGCTGTCGAAAATGAAATTATGCAACGGCTTGCCCGTCGCCTTCATTTTTGAAGAAAAATATTCGGAAAGTAATTAAAACGGGTCTGTAGCCGTAATTATTTGCTTAAAACTTTGTTAAAGATCTTAAAAAGAATTTAGGTATTGTTATTCTTGCGGTGTTAATTAGTTTTATCTTCGGCACCGTTGTTTTTGCCGAAGATGAGTGGGTTCCCTTTGAAGCCGATCAAGAAAACGTTCAGCCGATGGAATGTACCATTGTTAAACCGGTCGGTCCGAATGAAAAAATTACGGCTGTGTTACCTCCGATAACGGATGAGGACTGGAGCATCGGACCGAAAGACGCTCCGCTGACGATTTTGGAATATGCGGATTTCCAATGCCCTTACTGCTCCGGTGCCGGGCTGGCTCTGTTGGAATTCCAAAAGAATCATCCGGATGAAGTTCGCTATGTTTACCGTCACTTCCCGTTGAGTTTTCATGAAAAAGCGCTGATGGCAGCCTATGCGGCGGATGCCGCCGGTGCGCAGGGATTTTTCTTCGAAGCGGAACATCTGCTTTATTCCACTCAATCCGATTGGAGCGGGCTGGAATCTTTGGACGCTTTCGAAACCTGGTTAAAGGATAATTTCAAGACTCAGATTTCGGGATTAAACTATGATCAATGGCTGACCGATTTTGCCGATCCGGATTTAAGGGCGAAGATCGATAAGGCTTTTGACGAAGTGGTTGCGACGGGAGTGGTCTCCGGTACACCGACGATTTTCTTGAATTTCAACAGCTATCAAGGTTCGTATGATGAAGCTGCGCTGACCAGCTACTTGAAATTCTTCGAATTGCAAGGCAAAGCATTTCAGGAATGTCCGCCGAATCTTATCGACGTAAATAAGGACTATCGGGCGGTGTTGGATACGACAAAGGGCAAGATCACCGTTGATCTTTATACCGAGCAAGCACCGCTGGCTGTAAACAATTTTATCTTTTTGGCAACGCAGGGCTGGTTTGACGGAATTCCATTTTACAAAGTTGTCCCGGGATTTATCGTTCAATCGGGTGACCCCAGCGGTTCGGGAATGGGCAATCCGGGATATCAATTCGTAAACGAAAAACATGATCTGAAATTCGGCGATCCGGGTGTCGTGGGTATGGCGAATTCAGG
>JALHEL010000069.1:5373-6901 GCA_022837205.1 Leptolinea sp. | reverse complement strand
CATCAAAGAAGCAAATGATAAACTGACTTCCGAAAATAAACTGACCGATGAGATGATCGAGAAGGAAGTTCAGGATCAACTGAATAAAATGTCCGATAGTTATACCGTTTTCGGAAAAGTTTCGGAAGGGTATGATGTGGCGCAAACTTTGACCACTTCCGATTCAATTCTTTCGGTGACAATCGAAGAAAAAGCAAAATAATTATTCCGGAAAAGGATTCCAAAAAGTTCTCGGTTGAAACCGGACTTTTTGGAATCCGTCCGGATGTGAGGTGTCGTTGGAAAGAGAATCCGTTTTCAATTTTGTTTTCAATTTTCTGGATCATGCTTATAAGTTGCTGACCCATCCGTCTTATGTCAATCTGGAATTTGTTCCCAAAGAGGGCCCGATTATCGTTGCGATTAATCATATGAGCCGGTTGGATTTCCCGTTCCTTGCCACAAAAGGATTTCGTGACGATTGGAGCGCATTGATCGCCGATTCATATCAATCATGGCCGGTTTTTAAACAGATTTGCGATGCGATCGATATGATCTGGATTGATCGCAGCAAAGCGGACTTCACCGCTTTCAAAAAGGCGTTCGACTGGCTGAAAGCGGGAAAATCGCTGGTATTGGCTCCGGAAGGGACCCGCAGCCGGACGGGACAGCTGATCAAAGGGAAACCGG
The DNA here is from genome assembly GCA_022837205.1 of Leptolinea sp. Taxonomy (GTDB): domain Bacteria; phylum Chloroflexota; class Anaerolineae; order Anaerolineales; family Anaerolineaceae; genus Flexilinea. Next base: position 6,232 of record JALHEL010000069.1, on the reverse strand, counting down.
GAATTGTTCTGCTTGCCATGAAATCAGGAGTACCAGTTTGTACGGGCAGTATTACCGGCACCGAACATTTTATGGACGATTTTCGCCATTTTCGAAAGCCGAAAATCACCATGCGTTTCAGCCCGCCTTATACCATGAAAAAGATCGATCCGGAACGACGCGATGAATCCATGGAAGAAGAAACCACCGAATTAATGTGTCGCATCGCGGCTATGTTGCCGGAACAATATCGCGGGTATTATAAAGATAATCCACGGATTCGGGAATTAACGGAAGAATGGAGCAAAATTCCCGGATTGAAACTTCCGGATAATATTTAACGTATAATTATTAATATAATTTGGCATTCAATTTGTTTCAGTGCTATAATGGATTTGCCTCAATAAATGATATTTCTTGAAAATTTTGCTGTTTTATAAATTGATTAACCGATATTCACGATTGTGAGTAAATCTGGGTGCGACTCCGAGAAACATACTATTTGCAAAAAAACAAATCCCTGAAATTCTGAGTTTTTTCCGATTTGCATGCGTTGAACCTGCAACGGCTTTTTGACCTCCGAATTTCCGACCAAATTCTAAATACTTTATATATCCAGGATTAAATTATCTATGAAAAATGAATCACTTACTAATATGACACTTGCCGAGCTTCGTAAAATCGCTCAGGACATGAACATTCCGAACGCCCAGAGGTTGAAGAAGGATAGTCTGGTCGTGAAGATTCGACAAGCCCAGGGCGAACAGGAAGGCGTTGAAGTTCGGGGAGGGATCCTTGAAATATTAAACGAAGGGATCGGTTTTTTGCGTGCGGATTATGCGATCGGACCGGAAGACGTATATGTTTCTCAGGCGCAGCT
>JALHEL010000069.1:0-5339 GCA_022837205.1 Leptolinea sp. | reverse complement strand
CGACCGCCGCGGGAATCCGAACGGCATTACGGACTTTTACGGGTGGAATCCATTAACGGACAGACTCCCGAAGAAGCGAAGAACCGAAAAACGTTTGAGTCCATGACTCCGATTTTTCCCAATGAACGGTTTAATATCGAATATGATCCCGCCAGTTATGCCACCCGTCTGATCGATTTGATCGCTCCGATCGGCCGCGGGCAACGGGGGATGATTGTTTCTCCGCCGAAGGCCGGTAAAACGACGATTTTGAAGCAGATTGCGAATGCGATTTCTTCCAGTTATCCGGATGTGCATCTGATTATTGCCTTGATCGGTGAACGTCCCGAGGAAGTGACGGATATGGATCGTTCGGTGGATGCGGAAGTGGTTGCCTCCACTTTCGATGAACCGGTCACACAACATGTACGAACTTCGGAAATTACCTTGGAACGCGCGAAACGACTGGTTGAGATCGGCAAGGATGTTGTGATCCTGTTGGACAGCTTGACTCGTCTCGCAAGAGCTTATAATATGGTAGTGAATCCATCCGGCCGGACGCTTTCCGGCGGAATGGATCCGTCCGCCATGTACCCGCCGAAACGCTTTTTCGGCGCCGCACGAAATTTGGAAGAAGGCGGATCGTTGACGATTTTAGCCACCGCGCTGGTTGATACCGGATCGCGGTTGGATGATGTGGTTTATGAGGAATTCAAAGGCACCGGCAACATGGAGCTTCATCTTTCCCGAAAATTGCAGGAACGGCGAATTTTCCCCGCCATCGATATCGAAAAATCGGGGACACGGCGGGAGGAACTTTTGCTGGGTCCCGATCTGCTGCCGAGAGTCTGGCTGATGCGCCGGATGTATATGCAGATGATCGGTCAACCGCCGCAAGGCGCGGGAATGGATTCGGCTGTGGCGACGGAAGCCATTATTCAACGAATGATGAAGACGAAGACGAATAACGAATTCCTGGAGAATTTGACGGAGGATATGTGAGGATTCAATCAGGGATGCCGGAGCGGAAAAAACAAACTCCTTCCTGGCTCCCTTATGCCCTTTGGGCGGTTGCTCTTGTTTGCGTTTTTTTCATGGGAGTCGTTATGGAGCAAAGGACTCCCTATATCCGGGGGATGGCGGATGACAATAATGTCTCCGAAAATGTCGGCGCTCAGCTTGTGAATGAAGTCGAAAATAACAGTTCAATCATCGGATTCCGTGGAACGCAAAGCCAAACTGACGACGGATAAGCCCGATCGCGGGAATTTGGAACCGCAGAAATATACCATACAAGCCGGTGACTCGATTTACGGGATCGCCAAAAAATTCGGTTTGAAGCCGGAAACCATTCTTTGGTCCAATTATGATGTTTTGCATGACGATGCCCATAATATATCCGTGGGGGATGAGCTGATTATTCCGCCCGGTGACGGGATATATTATCAATGGAAAGAAAATGATGACCTGCAAAAGATCGCGGACAAATATCGGGTTCAGGTAGAAGATATATTATCCTATCCAGCCAACCATTTGGACATGACAAATCCGGAAATAAAAGCCGGAGATTTTATCCTGTTGCCGGGCGGCTACCGCGAGACGGCGGTTATCAGCCCGATTGTGTTTGAGTACTCCAAGAATTCCGGCGTCAAGAAGCAGATTTCCGGACCCGGCGGATGTGCCTGGGATTATGTCGCTTACGGAACCGGCACTTTTGTCTGGCCTTCGGCCAGCCACTCGGTATCGGGCAATGATTTCTGGTCGGGGCACATGGGTTTGGATATCGCTTCGGTTGAGGGTGGTCCAATTTACGCCACGGACAGCGGGACGGTCGTATACGCCGGACCGATCGGAGGCGGGTACGGTATTATGGTTATGATTGATCACGGAAACGGTTATCAATCCCTTTATGGCCACTTGTCCGCGGTCAACGTCAGTTGCGGGCAGGCCGTATCCCAAGGTCAGGTGATCGGCTTGGGCGGCAGTACCGGAAATTCCACCGGTCCTCACCTTCATTTTGAAGTGCGATATGGCGGCGGATACGTGAATCCGTGGAATGTGTTATAAAAGAGACCGTTTCTGATGAGATTCGGGAAAAAAGACAGAGAAAAAATCCTCTGTCTTTTTATTTTGTCAGGTTGCGGATCCGATTCCCGCTGACATATCCGCAACCGATGAATACGTTCCAGGAATCCGTCATAAACAGGATCGTCCCTTTGGAGTGTTCCGGCAGAGATATGGGCAAATCTTCCCCCCGAACCCATGCCTCCGCCAATGTTTCGTCCAACGGATAGCGGTTTTGGGAAATACGATCAAAAACCAAACTGACCCAATCAAAGTCCGGGAGCCATCCGGAGGCCGTCTGGGCGGCGACTCGCATTCCGCAGGATTTGCAAGGCGGCCAATCGACGGATTCATCAAAAAATACGGTTGGGACAGCCCAAAGTTCATTGCCGCGCATCCGAAAACAACATTCTCTTTGTTCCGCGAACTCGGTAAGATCGAATCCGAAAATCTCGTTCATGCGCTCGATCGGATGATGATCTTGTCTGGGATCGATTTTGGTGAATCGAAGTTCTTCGCGTGATCGACGGAAGGGTTTTTCTATTTGTTCCGAAAATCCGAAAGTATCATTCTTTTGAATCAATGCGGCAAAAAATCCGGTAGTCTGATAACGATGCGGCCACAACCGGATTGTTCTTTCCAAAGACGGATTCGGCTCTGATCCTTCAACCGATACCAGACCCGGCGCCGGATATGGGAGCTTCTGTTGACCGTCAAGCAGGGTGATTTGCGCACCGTATTTTTTCAGAATCCCATCGATTACCGATTCGTCTTCTGTCGGGGACAGGGTGCAGGTTGAGTAAACGACCTGACCGCCGGGTTTGACGGCTTTCAAGGCGCTGTCGAGCAGCGACAGCTGGCGTTGCGCCAGTGCGTTTTCTTCCCGTTCGCTGATCGGGCGCATCGGATGAGAAGCGATGGAAACCAAACTCTGCATGCTGCAGGGCGCATCCAATAACACCAGATCAAATGTATTCGGATACCATTGTCCGAAAAATTCACCGGGAAAAACGGTGATCAGATGATGAATACTGCCCCAATTTTTCATCACTTTTTTCAATATCGTGATGCGGGAGGCGCTGGAATCGTTGGCAAGAATCAGTCCCGAATCCCGGCTTGCCGCGGAAAGATGGGTTGTTTTGCCGCCGGGCGAAGCTGCCATGTCCAAAATCAACGGCTTGTTCAGAATCTTTTGCCGATCAAAAAGTGTAACCGGCAACATGGAGGCGCTGTCCTGAATATAGAATGCTCCGCAGCGATGTTCATTTGTTTGGCCGGGTGCGATTCCGTGGGTATCTTTTAATTTATAACCGTCGGGACAAAAAGCGACCGGTTCGGTGTCCCAATGATATCGCTCCCGTAATTTTCCGATATCCGATATGCTTGCTTTTTGCGGGTTTAATCGAATCGCCGGGTCCGGCGTAAATTGAATACATGCCTTTAATGCCGGCAATTCCTCTTCGGGAATCAGCGGTTCGAATTTTTCCCAGGCGGTGTCAAAAGCCTCTTTTCGAGGGGAGATGTTTCGGCTTCTTACCGAATTCTTTTTTTTACTCATATTTCCTGATGAAGAAAATCATTTCCGTCCCCACTTCCGTTTCGCTGATTTCCCAATCCAAACCGGTGATTGTTTTCTCTATCAGCATACGTTCGCGATCACGCATTTGATGCCGGCCGGTCAGGTTTTCTGCCGGCAGAGTGACCACAATCCATTTTACCGAAAGTTGTTGAAAAAAAGCCCGATTGGATCCTTTCCGGCGGCTTTCGAAGCGATGCGCTTCCTTAAAAAAGAAAGCGACATCCGCCGGCGTTTGCGGAACCTGAACCAAGACATCGGTCACGGTTGCCAGCGGTTGTAATCCCCATGCGTCGAAGAAGCGATTGATCAGATTTACTCGCGGAGTGTGCAAGTCAAAGGCATAATAGCGGACGGACGGTTCCAATCCCATCCAGGGGAAAGCAAAAGGATTCATCCCGCAAGCCAAATCAAGAACAGTATTCGGTTTTCCGGTGAATTCAAAGACAGTCTGATAGAACAGCTCCAAATTCGGCAGCCGCTCGCGGGTGGATGAATGGGATCGGAGCATTTCCAGGCACCAGGCTTTGAGCCCTTCCCGATCATCACGATGAATTTGCGTCAATGCGGTACCGGCTGAGCGATAGTCCGGATCGCCCAAATAAGGGGCGACCACTTGGTGCAGCTTCTCCCGCGCTTTTTTCTCGGCAACTTTGATGTCGGTTTGTCGGGAAACTTCCCGTTTGACAATATCTTCGACACTTTCTTTCGGAATTCCCAATTCCCGATACTTTGGTGATGAGAGAATCTTACGGACAATTTGATCGACCGTATCGTCTGTTTCTTTGCAATCGTTCATTTTCTTCTCATCAGGAAAACCAACTCATTGGGGAACAGCATTCTTTCGAGTTCCCAACGTTGCGGGTCGTATATTTCCAAAAAATGCTTTTCGTAATTAACTTTCATTCCTTTTTGTCTGCCGCTCAGGCTGAAAATGGGAAAACTGACGACCGCATAGGGAGAACGGATTTGATTCAGGATATGGGTTCCGGCATTCTTATCGACTTGCTCCAGACAGGGGATCGTTTTCAATAGAAACGTCAGATCACATTCGCTTTGAGGAAATTCTTCCAGCAGATTCATCGAATCGGCTTTTCCCCGAATATTGAGCTTTTCAAAAAAAACATTCAATAACAGCGCTATGTCCCGATAGATATCATAAGCTTCATAGGTAAAATGATCGGCTAATTTCATCCAAGGGATGGCTAACGGATTCAATCCGCAAGCCAGATCCAAAACGGATTGGATGTGCGGCAGCGCAGCGAATATTTGAGAGTAAAAGACATCTAATATTGCGATTCTCTCACGGGTCGAGGCATGCGATTTCATCAGTTCGATTGCCAAAGGTTTGGCGGCTTCTAAAGAAGTCAAAGAATTATCGGATTGCCGGATCGCTGTAATAAGGTCTTGATAGTTGCTTGCCCCTTCCCGATAAGCGTTGGAAATTTGATGAAGTTTCGATCTTACCCGTTTGATGGTTTCCTTTTCGGATTCATTCGGTTGCATTTCCGTCTTTACCAAATGACGGATCAAGCCAGGATCGATCTCTCTGAAGTTCTTGCCTGCGGATATCTCGGCGGCGATTTGAAGGACGGATGAATCATTTTCCATATTTCTCACAACGCAGCAGCTCTGTCAATCGGGTAAGGATTCGAATATTATGAACAGTGGCCAATCTGGGATAGAGGCTGTCATTCATCTTGAACAAATGATGCAAATA
>JALHEL010000490.1 GCA_022837205.1 Leptolinea sp. | reverse complement strand
TGACTTCGAGCCGGAGACGGGGCCCGTCCAGTTTACGGTATAACTGGTCGCATTTGCGGCCGGCAACCAAACCATCTGTGTTTGTTGGGACTGAATGGTTCCGGAAGGACTCTGTAAGATCGGTTTTGCCGGAGCGGCTGAGGCCGGCGCCGTCACGCTGAAATAAATAACGGAAGAAGAAACACTCCATGTTCCCGCTTGAGCGGTTACATACCAATAGTGATATCCGACAGGTACCGAACGCGTGGTCTGACAGGAAGATACATCACACGTAGGGTAAACCGGATAACCTACGCCATCGATATAGAGTGTAAAAGAGGTTGTAACCGTATCGACGCCTGCCGAGTCAAAACTCCAGACAAAGGCGATATCGGTGGTTTGATAAACCTGCCCCTGAGCCGGATACTTGCCGATAATTTCCGTAACCGTTCCGATAATGGGAACAGACATCATAATCGTCTTTTGTGATGGAGATTCGGATGGAACGGCAGTGGGGATCGCAGTAGGCAGTTGAAGCACAACTTGCCCGTTTCCCTGACCGAAGGGGTTACCATTCAGATTACCGGAGAACGCTTGATTCGCCTGATACTCAAGGAATGTCACCGCGGTTAAATTCCCCATCGAATCGTAACAAAAATCATTGTCGTTTGAATCGGCTGAGGTCCTTTCCACACCATATTGGTTAAAACATCCGTCGGGATAAACCTGAGCCGATGCCGAAAATGTGAATAACAGAATGACCGAAATCAATAACAGCCAAAAAAGGGTGCGCTTTCCTTTTATATATTTTTTTTCCATATAGCCCTCCTGGTTAAATTACGAAGTCCGACGGTTTTTCGTTCCCTTTGTCAACACTCTGACAATCATGAAAACATTGCACTATTTATGCCGAAACATTTTTCTCCGGTGGATTAAAATGCGAACCGGATGCGGAAGAAATCCGTATCCGGTTCGGCGGAAAGAAGAGAATTGAATTTATTGAGTGATTTTGAAAGGAATCTCTTCGGAAACTTTTTCCAATTCGTTCGCTCGAACACTCCAGATATAATCGCCTTCCGGAAGTTCTTCCTCAAACCGATAAAGAGCCCCGCCGTTGAAACAGATCATCCCGGAATCCTCACAATGGTAAGGACCCAAGACGGTTTCCCGACTTCTGGTCTGATCGATCAGGTGAATGGAATAAGTGAGAGTTTTCTGAGTCTCGGCAGGCGTGCCGGAAGGCAATCGCCAGATGAAGGGAGCGGTCGGACCGACTTCTTGATTTTCAGCCGGATAGAGAGCGGCAAAATCCAACGGCAGGTCTGTTACCTGAAAATTCAATTCGGTAAGAATACCTTCCTCACCGGACTCCGAAATAGGAGTCAGTTCCAGATGGTACGTCGCATCGGAAGGAATTTC
>JALHEL010000489.1 GCA_022837205.1 Leptolinea sp. | reverse complement strand
AAACATTTTATATAAATTACAATATTCCGATATTTTATAGTAATTAGATCATCTATCAATTTATCTTGCTAAATCACTAATATACTATCTTAAAAAACTAAACTTTCTGAATAATATAGCCGTAATTGAAAAATTCGTAAACAATATTTTACCATTGTCAAAATTCATGATAGCATGTATAAATGTAATAAGAAAAAACTAATTATCCTCATTGTTTCATAATATCTAAGAATGTTATACTGAAGGAAGGAAATATCGTTTTCTTAGCTTGAACTTGCGGATAAGAATATTTCTTAAAGCAAAACTTTTTACGATACTGATCGATTTTTTTGAAATTTTTTATAAAACATTATGAGAAAGAGGAGATTATCCGATTTCTCAAAACTATTAATGAAGGAAATTATATTTCAGGAGGTAAAGCCGTGTTTGATGTCAATAAAATAGCTCGTCCCTGTATTCTTGTACGCAAAGAAAAGAATATGTACCCGGTAAACCGGTTGAAGAAGTTACACGTGAATATGGGATTACCGATATTATTAAATTAGCATCGAATGAAAATCCCTTAGGCGCTTCACCGCTTGCGGTTGAGGCAATGATCAAAGAAATTCGATCAAATGCAAATTATTATCCAGAAAGTTTATGCCCGAAAGTGGCGGAAAAGTTAGCCGAAAAGTTCAATCTTTCTCCGAATAATTTTTATATCGATAATGGAGAAGACGGTGTAATCACCATGCTCGGACTCACTTTTATTAATCCCGGAGACGAATGCATCATGGCTGAGCTGACTTTTCCGGCTTACGAAAATATCGTCGGAAAAATGGACGGGAAAAGTATTGTTATCCCGATGACAAAGGATTATCGCTTTGATGTCGATGGGATGATTCGAGCTATTACGCCCAAAACAAAAATCGTTTTCCTATGTAATCCGAATAACCCGACCGGAACAATTATCTATAAGGACGAATTCGAGCGTTTACTGGCCGCTGTGCCGGAGAATACTTTATTTGTTTGCGATGAAGCTTACTATGAATTTGTCGATGACCCGAATTACCCCCAATCACTCAATTATTTTAACGATCATCCTAATTTAATCGTGATGCGTACTTTTTCCAAAATTATGGGACTCGCTTCCGTCCGTATCGGTTATGCAATCGCCCATAAGGAGATCGTTCAGGTCATGTTAAAAACGAGAGAACCGTTCCCTGTTAACCGCGTTGCCCAAGCCGGTGCATTTGCGGCCATGGATGATAAAGAATTTTGCGATAAAACATTTACAGTAAATGCCGCCGGAAGAAAACAGCTTTTTGAAGGCTTAAAGCAAATGGGTTTTGAGGTATATGCCGGTCAGGCAAACTTCATTTTCGCCAATTTAGGGAAACCATCCATGCCGGTTTTTGAAGGGCTCCTCAAAGAGGGAGTAAGAAACCATCCATGCCGGTTTTTGAAGGGCTCCTCAAAGAAGGGGTAATTATTCGGCCGCTTGCTCCGCAAGGAGCACCGAACTGTATCCGTATTACGATCGGAACTCCGGAACAGAATGAGAGATTTCTAAATTCTTTCAGAAAAGTTTTCTCGGAAGTTTATCCGTAATTTAAAGCCATGAAATTATTAATAATGCATCTATTTTAGAAATGAACAGGGAGGTTTGGATTGAAGAAACTGATTACTGGAAATGATGCGATTGCCTACGGTGCCTTAGCCGCGGGAGTCAAAGTCGCGGTAGGATATCCCGGCACACCGTCTACCGGAGCGATCGCAGCTCTTTTGGACATGGATCTGCCTCAGACCCATGTTGAGTGGAGCACAAATGAAAAAGTCGCCATCGATATCGCCGGAGGGGTCGCTTGGGCAGGTCATCGTGTTTTATGTACGATGAAAATGTCCGGATTAAATGTTGCTTATGACTCTTTAATTTCGCTTGCATATTCCGGATGTGACGGTGGATTTGTGATTTATGTGGCCGATGATCCCGGCGTCAGCGCGGGCATGTGTGAACAGGATTCACGCGGTTTCGCATTGATGTCCGATATGCCGATGCTAGAACCGACCACCGTCGAAGAAACGATGCATCTGACAAAATATGCTTTTGACCTTTCGGAACAAATTCACGGACCGGTATTTATCCGCCTTACCACTTCGTTATCAAATGCATTCGCCGATGCGGAAATCATCGAACCCGCACCAGTTTCACAAGCGGAACCGCTCCTTATCCGGGATATCGACCGTTTTACCAAAGCCGGAGCAGCGGTATGCATGAAACAACACCGGGATTTGATCAATCGATTAGCCAAAGCAGCTGAAATTATCGATATTGACCGGTTGAATTCCTTGAATCTGTCAAAAAAATCAGGCGGTTTGGGGATTGTTACCGGCGGAATCACAATAAGATATCTTGATGAAGCATTAGATATCGCAAAAGAGTATGGATTGGATCCCGATTCGGTATCGATTTTATCGGTCAAAGCATCTGTTCCGTTTCCTAAAAATCAGGCAAAGCAATTGCTGAATCATTGCGATTCGATTTTAGTCTTGGAAGAATTAGAGCCTTATATCGAAAAAGAACTATACATTCTGGCCCGTCAGGTCGGATATAAGGGGACAATTGTCGGGAAATTGGACGGAACACTCGAGAGAATCGGTGAGTACGGATTGAGCCAGGCGTTGATCGGCATTTCGAAAGCCACAAATATCGATATTCCCTCTTCTGTCTATCAGAGTGATACCAAAGCCGAATCGATAGCGGCTGCCAGGCCGATTACCGTCTGTTCAGGTTGCCCGCATCGCGGGACATATATGGCCATTAACAGTGCGATTCGTAAATT
>JALHEL010000488.1 GCA_022837205.1 Leptolinea sp. | reverse complement strand
GTACAGGACCGACAGGCAGGAGTATCTGGGCAGTTTTTATGTGCACAACCGCGGAAGCCATAAGATGGCCCGGATGATCGTCACGGACAGGCATTTCTTGGTCCTGTCCGGCAGTGAAATCGTGCGTTACCGTTTTGCGCAGCCGGTAACGCGCTATTTCAATTAGAGTCAGGCATCATTTTAAAAAAATTATTATGAAGAAATTTAAACAGTTCATTTTGCCGGCGGTAATCGTACTGATAGGAGCCGGCGCCGCTTTTGCGACCAATGCAGCAAAAGACAGCGACAGTGATCTGGTAACCGGATACTATATCGATAGTTCCACAAGCCAATGTACAGAAGCAGAAAAAAAATGCAGCCGTGTGGGTACTAATGCTTGTACATGGAGTGACATTACAGGTTCTCACGATCTTTACGATCTAAATGGAACCCGTTGTGACCGGATGTTGTTTGAACCTGAACAATAAGTATTGAAGAGAAGGCACCCAAAGAGAGGTATGGCTCTTTGGGGCCTTATTTGTTTGTTAATCCAGAGAGTCAACTTTCTGAATCCACTCCGCGCCTTTCTTCCCTTTCAGATAATAATCAAACCAATCCAATATCCGTAAAGAGAGATCACTGCTTGCCTCCTGCGAAAAAAAGGCATGCCCTTCTTTGGGATAAAACAGGGCAACCACTTTTTTCCGATTCCGCTTCAGCCCGATATAGAACTCCATGGTCTGTTCCCAATAGATATTCTGGTCTTTCTTTCCGGTCCATAATAAGATGGGAGCGTTCACCCGGTCCACATAGTGGATAGGACTGTTTTGGAAATAAAGCTGCTTGTCTTCACTGAAACTCTTTCCCATTTCATATTGCCCGGTCTCAAACTGCCAGTAAAAAGGACTGGTGAAATTATAGTTATAGGAGAAATAGGAACGGACAATGTCACTGTTGCCCGCCCCGGCAACATATGCCGCAAACCGGTCGGAGTGGGTGGCGATGAAATTGGTCTCGTATCCGCCGTGTGAATGTCCGCAAAGCCCAATCCTATTCTTATCAATGAGTGGATTATCCACCAATGCATCCAAAGAACTATTCACACAGTCCAGAGCCGACAATCCGGTCCCTTTTTGCCCGAATACGATATCGGGGAAATAGACACAATACCCTTTTTCCAATAGTAGCCGTAGATTAAAACCATCGCTGTTTGACGTACTGAATTCAGCCAAGGGGTATCGATTCTGTATGTGACTTTGTCTCTGGTAAATACGTACCACCATCGGGTATTTTCCGGAAGGGTTATAGTTTAACGGGTAATACAGGATGCCTTTCAGGGGAATGCCGTCGCTATTGGCATAAGAGACCGTTTCCTGTTTGAGGGATAAGATGGCACTGTCGGTTTCGTTGCTCTGGAACAGCACGG
>JALHEL010000487.1 GCA_022837205.1 Leptolinea sp. | reverse complement strand
TTCAATGAAGGAATGAGAAGCCAACGCATGCTGTCACAAGCTGCATTTCAGCTTTCCGACATCGCATCCAGTAAAAGTTGGAAATTCATTTGCTATTGCCGTCAGGTCAAAGCAATTTTCTCGAATTCCGAAGTTCGTTTTCTCCCGAAAATACGCAATTTTTTGACCGCCACTGCCAAGATTGTCGGTTTGAATCATTCGGATATATTCCGCCCCCGTCCGGCAAGTTCTTCCCCAGTGTCACCGGAAGAACTGCAAACAAAGTTATTCGGTCAGAAAATTGAAAAAAAATCCGAGATCGCTGTTGTCCTACACCTTTTTTATGTTGATCTGTGGCCCGAAATAGCTGAACAACTATCAAGTATTCCAGAACCTTTCGATCTTTTTGTCTCTTTACCGGAAGAACAAGAGAATTTCCGAACGGAAATTCAAGGAAATTTTCCGAACGCCCATATATATATCGCTCCCAATCGCGGACGAGATATCGCTCCATTCCTGGAGATTTTTCAGATAATTTCCCCATTCAATTATCAATTTCTCTGTAAACTCCATTCAAAGAAATCGACTCATCTTTCGGCGGGTGAGAATCGAAGACAATACCTTTTCTCGGAACTGCTCGGTTCCGAACAGCGGGTGAACGAAATTTTACGGTTGATGCGGCAAAATGCCAAAATTGGTATGGTCGTTCCAAAGGGGTTTCTTCTTAGTGGGGTGGACATTGATACATTTACCAATCGGAAGAATTTAGAAACCCTTGCCAGCCTGTTGAATATCCCGCTACATGATTATTATTTCGAATATCCCGCCGGATCTATGTTTTGGTGCCGCCCCAGTTGCTTGGAAAAACTCGCCGGTTCCGGAATTCAAACAGCAGATTTTCCGCCGGAACGGGGACAGTTAAACAATACGCTTGCTCATGCCGTTGAAAGAATCTTCGGGTTACTCGTAATAGATAACGACCGACAGCTCATCGATACTTCTGTTTTTCAATGATTTTTAAATCGGAAGGAAAAGCACTGAAAATAAAAAAAAGCTCGATATTTTTCATGAAGACACCAAGCTTTTTTTCGAAATCAATTTGATTCGTTCGCTTCTTCCAGAACAGCGCCCAACGCTTTAACGATTTGCAACGCTTGATCGCGCGTAATATAAATATTCGTTTCACCGCCGTAAAAAACTTTCTCATCTTCCGGGCAGTCCTCTATAAATCTTAGGCAAATATTGTCCTCAAATTCCGAATCTTCTTTATCGAGGAAAATTTCTAATTCCAGGCTGTTATCCAAGAGTTTAATGGACATATATTCCTCCTTTCGACAATCCTCTCCTTCCATTATTATACCCAAAAGGAATGACGATGTCTTCCTTAATTTGTTAAGTGTCTGCGAATTCGCTATAAATATTATTCG
>JALHEL010000486.1 GCA_022837205.1 Leptolinea sp. | reverse complement strand
GCTCGAAACATATTCATGCAAGGCTCCTGACACATTGAGTTCAAGCGTAACGCGCGAAGTCAGCGGCATCTACCCTCATCTGGCTTACTACAATGAAGAGGGCGAATGCGGAACCGGAGCCGTTGTCCCCTGGGCTGACAGATTGTGGGTAATCACTTACGGGCCACATCTCCCTTTCGGATCTTCCGATAAACTGTATGAAATCACATCGGACCGGAAACAGATAGTCCGGCCGGAAAGTATCGGTGGGACACCGGCCAACCGAATGATTCACAAGGAAAGCAATCAGCTTTTCATTGGCCCTTACGCGATCGATAATCAACGAAATGTGAGAGTTATCCCGTACGAGAATATGCCAGGACGTCACACAGGCAATGCCCGTCATCTCTTGGACCCGGCCGGAAAAATTTACTACGGTACGATGGAAGAAGGTTTTTACGAAGTAGATGTAAATAGTCTGAAACCAAACATGCTTTACGAGGACGGGAATGTGAATCGTAAAGAAGGAGAAATGCCCCAAGAGTCAGCACTCTTGCCGGGAGCTCACGGTAAAGGACTGTACTCCGGTCAGGGGGTATTGGTCTATTCCAACAACGGAGAGACCGGAGAGGCTGCCCTTGAGCATTTCGATATTGAGGCGGGGGGCCTTTTTGAATGGAACGGTAAAGAATGGAAGCTTGTCCGTCGCAATCAGTTTGTTGAGGTTACAGGTCCCGGAGGAATATACGGTAATTCAAATCCCGAAACCGACCCGATATGGGCTACCGGGTGGGATCATAAATCTGTATTGCTGGCAGTGCGAAATCCAAAAACAGGATGGGATTTTTTCAGGTTGCCAAAGGCGAGTCACAGTTACGACGGAGCTCACGGATGGAATACGGAATGGCCCAGAATCCGGGACATCGGCACCGGAGAGAATCCTGATTACCTGATGACTATGCACGGCATGTTCTGGCAATTTCCACAATCATTTACGGCCAGCCATTCATCCGGTATCCGGCCGCGTTCAGCTTATCTGAAAGTAATTGGTGATTTTACCAGATGGAACGATCAACTGGTATTCGGGTGTGACGATTCCGCGAACAAAGAATTTCTGAATAAACGCAAACATAAAGGAGAGATTGAAGGTCCCGGACAATCTAATTCCAACCTGTGGTTCACTTCTTTTGACAAACCCGATCAACTGGGTACAACAACAGCCTCGGGTTGCGTCTGGTTGAACGATAAGGTACAAGCCGGAGATTATTCCGAACCTTTTCTGTTTGCCGGTTGGACTGACAGGTGTGCATGGATTCAGAATGGAGGAGAGGATAAGGTTGAGTTTATTTTTGAAATTGATAAGAACGGAACACAAAACTGGAGCGAATTGAAAACTGTTTCACTCGCTGCAGGAGAAAGCAGTTTCGATCGTGATCAAGGCGAATGGATCAGGGTGAAGGCCAATGCCCCTTCTATTGCCACGGTCAGCTTTAATTACTCTGGGAATGAGAAACGCCCTGCCTCTGCCTCTCCAATGTTTAAAGGGGTCGCAAAAGTAACCCGGGACAAGACGCTGGGCGGGCTCCTGTATGGTCTGGGTAATAACCGGCGTGCCCTGGGTGTCTCAGCCGTCACATTTGAAGACGGGAAAGCTGTGAACACCGGATATTACGAGTTGGATAGCCGGCTGAACCTGATAAAAAAGGAGGATCCGGAAACCAATACATTCATCAAAGAAAAATTTGCCATCCCCGAAAATGTAATTGATGTGGAAGAATCATCGGTACTGATTGTGGACGATAAAAACCGCAGGTGGAGATTACCGTTGGGCGCCAAAGAGTATAAACAGCTAACGGATGCCGCTCAACTACGTATTTGTCGTGAGGTAGCCACGGAAAGGGATCTGTTTCATTCCTGCGGCACTTTTTATGAACTACCTGCTGAAAACGCAGATGGTTTCGCCAAGATCAGACCCATATCATCACACGACTTCAGGATTCACGATTATGCTTCATACAGAGGACTGTTGGTGATGACCGGTATTGAGCCAAAAGCGAAGGCGGGAGAACATATTATACTCTCGGACGACGGACAGGCTGCCGTGTGGGTAGGCGTGATAGATGATTTATGGGAGCTGGGCAAACCTGTGGGACATGGCGGTCCCTGGAAAAATAGCCGCGTGAAGGCCGGGGAGGCTTCAGACCCATACCTGATAGGCTTTTACGACGACCGGAGTCTGGAAATCTCGCACGATTCGAAAGAAGCGGTTACTTTCTTCATTGAAACTGAACCCGTTGGCCACGGTCCATGGATGCTTTATAAGGAAATAAAAGTTAGACCGGGAGAATCTTTTAAATATCACTTCCCGGAAAATTTTCAAGCCCGCTGGATACGCTTTAAATCCGATAAAGACTGTACAGCCACAACCTGGCTGGAGTACAAATAATCCGAAAAGGGATGATATCTCCCTTTATCAAATGAATTATCAAATGAAACAAAAATCCATAAAAGTTATCTTGTTGCTTTCTTTATCTCTCTGTGTTGTGCCGTCAAATGCCCAATCGATTTTTATTGAAGCGGAGAGTTTTCAAAACAAAGGAGGATGGGTCGTTGACCAGCAGTTCATGGACATGACGGGCTCATCCTATCTTATGGCACATGGCCTGGGTACTCCGGTGAGT
>JALHEL010000485.1 GCA_022837205.1 Leptolinea sp. | reverse complement strand
CCCCGTACGGTTTTAGTTAGCACAAAGTAACAAAAATATTTTCAAAACGATTTGTTATGATTAAATTTGCAATTGAATTAAACAATATGATTGCGACTAAATCGTCGTCTGACGATATTTTACGACCCATCCCAGCTCGCGCTTACGTTCATCGGGAGCTATGGGTTCCCCGTAAAATATCTAAATGCCTCCGATTTAGTCGCATACACTATTTAAGTTTTGTGGAGTACCTGTATGACGTAAGATATAGCTGCATTTATGAGTAGTTGATACATGCAAAAGTTGAACAATTGAATTTTGGAAGGAATGGAACAAAAGAGAATTCTCATCACCGGAGCCAGCGGGTTCATCGGCAGCAGAGCCGTTGACAAAGCATTGGAACTGGGTTATGAAACCTGGGCGGGGATTCGTTCAAGCAGCAGCAAAGTTTACTTGCAGGATGAACGGATAAGGTTTATCGACCTAGACTACGGCGATAAAAAGAGATTGAAAGGACAACTTCGTGAGTTTATCGGTAAAAACGGGCGATTCGATTATATTGTGCACTGTGCCGGGATCACTAAAGCTGTTCGTAAATCTGAATTCGACAAGGTAAATTTCGAACAGGTACGGAATTTCGTGGATGCACTTGTTGAAACGAATGCCGTTCCCGATTTGTTCGTCTTTATGAGTTCGCTGGGAGCCATCGGTGTAGGTGACGAAATAAACTATACGCCTTTATCCTGCGATTTAACTCCTCATCCAAACACCGCTTACGGCAAAAGTAAACTAAAGGCGGAAAATTACCTGAAAACATTGCCCGGCTTCCCGTATATCATCCTTCGCCCAACAGGGGTTTACGGTCCGCGCGACAAGGACTACCTGATTCTGATGCGGGCCGTGAAAAACGGGATGGATGTGGGTGCCGGATTCAAGAAACAGATTCTCACGTTCATCTACATCGATGACCTGGTGAAGATTATTTTCGATTGTATGGAAAAGAACATTTACCGGAAAGAATATTACGTGGCCGATGGGGATATTTATACCGATACAGAATTCAACTCCATCGTGCAACTGGCGTTACAAAAAAAACATGTTTTCAGGATAAAAGTCCCGCTGTGGATAGTGAAACCGGCATCGTTCATCAGCGAAAAAATCTTTGCCCTACTGGGTAAAACAACCACCTTCAATACCGATAAGTATAAGATAATGAAGCAACGGAACTGGTCGTGCGACATCACTCCGCTACAACGCGACCTCGGCTTCAAACCCAATTACCGGCTAAAAGAAGGGGTGGAGGAAACCGTAAAATGGTATCGGGAGAAGGGATGGCTGTAAGGTTATGAATTTAAGAACAAATAACGTAAAACAGATTCATAATCAGTTCTATTTTTGTACTTTTGCGTTTTTAACAGTTACATAAGA
>JALHEL010000068.1 GCA_022837205.1 Leptolinea sp. | reverse complement strand
TACTTTTCCCGATTTCTATTCCGGGGATCATTTCGGTCGGAATGTATACTTTTATGCAAGCTTGGAATGAATATTTGTTCGCATTAACACTGACAAAAACAGTAAATATGCGAACCGTGCCGATCGGAATTCAACAATTGATGGGCCAGCATTCTTATGAATGGAACGAGATGATGGCCATGAGTATTTTAGGCTGTATGCCGGTTTTGATTTTATTCCTGTTCTTCCAAAGATATTTTATCGGCGGAATGACGGCCGGATCGGTAAAAAGTTAAAATAGTTAAAGACAGAAAATAAAAATACTAAAATTTTATAAAATATTAGAGGATAATACAATATGTTAATGAATATGGCTGACTTACTGGCGGTTGCGAATAAAAATTATTTTGCCGTTCCTGCTTTCAATATAAGTGATTATTCGATGCTAAACGGAATATTTGAAGCTTCGGAAGAAAAAAATGCACCTTTAATTATTGCGATTCATCCCGATGAATTGAAATTTATCGGTGTAGAAATGGTTAAAGCGATTATTGAAAAAGCGTACAAAACAAAACTGCCGGTATGTATCCATTTGGATCACGGAGCTGATTTTAACCAGGTTATTCTTGCCATTCAAAACGGCTTTACTTCTGTGATGATCGACGGATCCGCTCTTCCTTTTGAAGAAAACATTGCGATTTGCAAAAAAGTAGTCGAAGCAGCGCATGCCGTAAATGTTTCGGTAGAAGGGGAATTACCGAACAGGGAATGAATAAAATCATTTATACCAATCCCGCGGATGCGGTTAAATTTGTTCGGGAAACCGGAATCGATTCGCTTGCAATCGCAATCGGAACATCTCACGGCCTTTATCCAAAAGGAATGAAGCCCGAATTAAAGTTAGATTTGCTGAAAGAAATTAAATCGATCATTTCGATCCCGTTGGTTTTGCATGGCGGTTCAAACAATCGTGACGATGAAATTCGGGAAGCGGTCAATCTGGGAATTAATAAAATCAATATTTCCAGCGACATCAAAGCAGCCTATTTTATGAAAATGCGGGAAGTTTTGAATGATCTCAGCTTACGGGAACCCAATGTGATTCAACCTTCCTGTATTGCTGCGATGAAAGAGGTAGCCTATCAAAAGATCGATCTCTTTCTTGCCACCGGGAAAGCATCCTTATATTAATTCCTGATTTCATACGTAAATATGACAAAAGATATTGTTCTTGGTTTGGGAAATAATATTGATTATGAAATCGAATGGGATTCGGCTATTTTTGAAAATTTGGTTCATGAATTTGGAATCGAATATTCGGAAATCCATCCGGTCGGAGAGGTTCAAACTCAAAGAGATTTAATTATTTCAATCTTGGGTTATATGAAAGAAGGAAAAGGAGGGGAGTGCTTTGTCCGATCTTCGCAAATAATCGAAGATTTTTCAAAAGCTTTTCGGAAAAAGGTTACTTTAGGGGGGACATCGGTGAGGGCTGCAATCGCAATGAGTAAAATCGGATACAGTTCAGCCCTCCACTTAGTCACCATGAATGATGATGTCCGGCGGTTGTTACCGCCGGATTGCGAATATATCTGCAGCGCTCCGGAAGAAAATTCTTACCCGCATCTGATTATTCAATTTACTCAAAACCATACAATCCGGGTTCAAGATAAGATCATTCGACCGAAACAGGCCAACCGTATTATTTATGATAACGATCTCGATAATATTCTGATGCGCTTAGACCCGCGCTTGAGTCAGTTGTTGCTGAATGCGAAAGTTTTCCTGATATCGGGATTTAATGCCATGCAAGATCAAAATTTATTGGAAGATCGGTTGGAAAAATTATTAATCAGCATGAAAAATTTGCCGAAAGATGCGTTGATTTTTTATGAAGATGCCTGTTTTTACAATAAGAACTTCAGCCGAATTGTCAGAGATAAATTGTTGGGGCACATTCAAATATTCAGTTTAAACGAAGATGAATTCGAGGGTTATATCGGTCGAAAAATAAATTTGCTGGATCCCCTTGAAGTTTTACAATCTTTAGAAGTCTTATGTAAACTTATTCCTGTTCCAAAAATCGTTTTGCATACCCAATATTGGGCGTTAGCTTATGGAAGGGATGCCGATTCTCTCAAAAAAGCTTTAAAAGGGGGAATAACCATGGGAGGTACTCGCTATCGATTCGGCGATGACTTTACCCGTCAGAACTATTTCGAAATGGAAAAAAGCGCTCCTCAAAAAGAAGGGGCTCAATTTTCAGATCGGATTAATGCAATGAAGCAAGGTGAAATCTGTTGTTTGCCATGTGTGGAAGTTAATGATAAAAATGTAACTACAATCGGACTCGGAGATGCCTTTGTCGGCGGATTTCTACCTGCACTGGTTCATTAATTCTATTCAGAGGGGTCAATGGAAATAAACCAGACTAAAACTGTTATCGAAACAATTAATGAGAATTATGACCAAATCTTTTCCGCAGAAAAAAAAGTGGCGGATTTTATTTTGAGTTTTCCCGAACTGGCAGTTAATGCAAATGTCTCAGAATTGGCGAATTACAGCAATGTCAGCGATGCTACCGTCATTCGATTCTGCAAGCATATCGGATATCAGGGCTATTATCAGTTACGAATTATCCTCTCAAGAGACTTGGGACGAAAACAGGTTTATGAGAGTGAAGACCTGAGCGGAGAAGATCAATCCGTCAATGGTTTGTTCAAAATGTTTGCCTCTAATTTTCTGAAAATCGGACAAAACCTTGATGACGAGACGATTTTAGCCTGTGCAAGCGTTATCAGGAATTGTAACCAGGCGCATGTGATCGCAGTCGGAAATACAAGTCCTCTGGCTCTTTATATGGGATTTCGATTGGGAAGGCTGGGGATAAAAAGCTCATACGGGATGATCCCCGAATATTTTATGAATCATATCAATCTTGCCGAAAAGAATGATGTTGTAATTGCTATTTCTCAATCCGGCTGTTCGAAACTGGTTGTTCAAGGTATGGAACTCGCGAAAGAAAAGGGATTGGTTACCATAGCGATTACCGCTCATAAATATTCCCCCGTAAGCAGATTGGCAGATTATTTGCTCTTATCTACCGTCGGTGAAAAATCTTTTTATTATTACAAATCATATTCTCATTTATATGAAGCCGGAGTGGTCGAGGCATTATTATATTATGTAACAAATGAAGATAAAATCAATGATAAAAGCGCGGATAAGCCGGAAATAATTCTTTCGGAATCAAAATTATAAAAAATCGATTTCAATTTTGAGAAATCATTTTAAAGATTGAGAACTCTTAATAAAATACATTTCAAAAATGGCAATAATCATTTTTGGTTTGCGGATATATTAAGGATGTGGTATATTGTTTATTCGGATTTTCAGTCGGAATCTATCAGAATTCAGCCGACAATAAGGAAGGAGTAATTATCAGTACACAAGATTTTCGTGTTAACGAGACGATCAGAGTCCCAGAAGTGCGTGTTATTGACGATAAGGGAAATAATGTCGGGGTAATCCCGATCAAGGAAGCGTTACAGCTGGCAAGAGATGCGGATTTGGATTTGGTGGAAGTATCACCCAACGCCGATCCGCCGGTTTGTCGGGTAATGGATTTCGGAAAATTTCTCTATGAACGGACTAAAAAAGAAAAAGAAGCGCGAAAGACCCAAACGAAGATAGAAGTGAAAGAGATTCGTTTGCGGCCTAAAACAAATGAGCATCATCGTTCCTTTAAGACCAGAGATGCAAGACGTTGGTTGGAGGACGGAATGAAGGTGCGCGTGACTGTAAGGTTTCGTGGACGCGAAATTACTTATCCTGAATTGGCTTTAGAAGATTTGAAGGAAATTGCCGAGGAATTAAGTGATATTGCAGCTATCGAGCAACTGCCGGCGATGGAAGGAAGAGTAATGAGTATGGTGCTTGCTCCGAACATCAAAAAGGTTGTTCGAAAAAAGACGGAAAGCTCTTCTGCTGCCGTTAATACCGCAAAGAATTCGAAGAATTCAAAAAAATCTTCTTTACCGAAAGAGATGCCGGAAGAGGAAATCGATTCGGATGATATTGAGGCGGATGAAGAAGAGGACGATGAAATTGTTTCCGACACAGATTTGGAATAATCTGTGCCTAAAACAGAAAATAAGAGTATAATAAGCCCGCTAAGTAAATGAAAGCCGTTATTGGCTCATTTGATTTTATATGAAGGAGTCGGCCGTGCCACGGAAGCAGACAACAGGAAAATTAAAGCTGAAGACCCATAAAGCGACATCAAAAAGATTTCGCATGACGGGTGGTGGTGTTTTGGTTCGTACAAAGGGCGGAAAAAGCCATTTTCGCCGCCGAACTTCCAAACGGACAAAGGCACTATTGGATGAGATGATTCCCGTTCAAGGTAAGAGCATTATCGATCGGGTGAAGCATCTCGCTCCTTATATGGAGAAATAATTGTTTTTTGATTAGTGCGGCTGTCGGGTGTACACAACGGATCTGAAAAGATCGACGCCCGGGGGATCGCAAAGGAGTAATTTATCGTATGGCAAGAGTAAAGAGTGGTCCTTACGGACACCAGCGCCACAAGCGGTTATTGAAACGAACCGAAGGTTATTATGCAACGCGTAGAAAGCTCTACAGACGTGCAAATGAAACACTCCTGAAAGGGATGTGGTATGCATATCGTGATCGTCGAGTACGGAAACGGGAATTGCGTAAACTTTGGATTGCAAGAATTAATGCGGCTGCCCGAATAAACGGAACGACTTATAGCCGATTGATTGCCGGATTGAAAAAAGCGGATATCAACCTGAATCGGAAGATGCTGGCGGATATCGCGGTTCGTGATCCGCAGACTTTCAGCAAAATCGTCGAGCAGGCGAAAGTCAATTAAAATCAATACATCAAAGAATTCTCTCGATATAAAATAAGACAGCTGCTAAATCGGCAGCTGTCTTATTTTATAATTCTTCCGTCAGCGGCAGATTATTCCAATCCGGCTCATATTCCGAATCTGATTGATCCGGGAAGCCCCTTTTGCAATAGGTTTGAAATTGGCAATAATTGCACACCTTTTCGATGGATGTCTTCGGATAGTTTTCCGCTTTATCGCTGTTTATTTTTGCAGCAATCTCTTTCAAGAACTGCCGGTCCGCCGCGAATTGTTTTTCTGAGTACCCGATATGGATGGGGGAATTCGGAAAATTAACAAACCAATAAATCATTTCGATTTGTTCGGGTTTCATATGATCCGTCCCGTCGTAAGAATAAAGCTGTCGATTTTGATACAAAAGAAATCGATAAAGACGAGTCTGCGGACTTTCTTCCAACCATAAAACTTTCCCTGCTTTTTGTGATGTTTTCCAATCAAAAATCAGTATTTTATTCTGCAATGTCGCGATAACGTCAAATTTACCGATCCAGAGAATATCTTCATCAAGGTTTGTCAGCTCCCTCTCCGAATAAAGAACAGCGTCTTGCGGTAACGGGTAATTCCGCAGGAAATTATCGATCCATTTTGCAATGGTTTTATTTTCCGTTTCAAACGCTGATTCTTCCGGGTTCAGCCCCTGAATGATCCGGTGTACAAATAAATGAAAGGTTTCCCCCAAAGCTGCTTCTTCCTCGAGCTTTTTAAAAAGAGGTGAGGGTGGCGCTGGCCAGCTGAGTTTCAGTATATGGCTCAAATAATATTTTTGCGGGCAGGTTTGAAAGTCTCGAATTTGTGATTGGCTGATTAATTTCATTTCTTTTTTCCCCCTGAACATTCCCGCAGAAATTTTATTGCCAAAGCTTCCTGTCCCTGTTCGGAATGTCCCGAATTCCATGAAATATGCAATCCTTTTTTTGCACGTGTAATACCGACATATAACAAGCGAAGGCGTTCGGATACGACGGAATTATAGGATTGAACACTGCCTTTTCCTTCCCGATAAATTTCGGAGGGTTCGGCATTAAATAGTATGCGAAGCTGCTCCAATGATTCCGCTTGAATATCCAGTTGATCGCGAATATAAAAGAACTGGGACCGGATGTATTCACGATAGCCTCTCGGCGTATAACCGCTTCCCGCAGGAAATTCATAGTTATTACAGCTGGTCAAATAAACTTGATCCCATTCAAGCCCTTTTGCTTTATGAAAGGTGGTAACAACTATTTTCCCTTGATAAAGATTGGGGTCAAACTGAATATCAGGCTTACTCAATTCCGGATAGAGATCAGCGTTGGCGGCTGCTTTGTTGATATTTTCAGCCACCGCATTTAATTGCATGGACGGATCTGCCTGAGTCATTTGAAGTGCGATTCGGGATAATTGACTTGCGATACCGAGCGAATCGGGATCGGAATACAGGTCTTGTGCGATTAATAAAATCAATTGATCGATGCGCAGAGTCCTTGCTTCCAGCCATTTTTTTAATAGATGACGGAATGAGAAAAGGGAATGAATGACGATTTCAGGTAGTTCCCAGGATAAGATTAATTCTTCAAATTGCCGATTCGAATTCGGATAAAAGAAGTCTTCAAGATTTTCGATTGATTTTATCTTAGCTGTTGCAATTTGACCGTGATCAAGGCTCAAATAAAAATCGCCTTCCGCGGCGTGGTGATAAAGAGATGAAAACAATCTTCTGCAGCGTTCGTTATTGGTAGGAATGGAAAGCCAATACAAAACTTTTGCTATTTGATCGGCGGTATATCGAGTGCTCCGGGTACTCTTGAGAATCTCAATCACTTCAACCGGATATTTTTTTAATTCATCGACAAATTTCGTGCCGAAATTGTTATTGGGGACCAGAATTGCAACCGTCTCTTGAGGGTAATTTCTGGCATGAATTGCCGCCGCTTCACTGACCATACCGATTTCTTCAATCGGAGAATGTTTTTCCCCGTCAATGACCACTCGTTTGGGCTCATCCTTCGGATTTTGCTGTGGATCATTTTTGGGAGTAGTCTTGATGTAAGGTTTGACCAGTGCATCTCGGCAATATTTTGTGGGATGTTCTTCCTGAACCCAACGGATAAGTTGATTCGCGAGTTTTAGAATGCTGACGGTGGATCGGCCGGAATGTGCCAAATCAACCGTCCGATCGGCTTCTTTCAAAAACTCTTTCAGGAATTTCGGATCCGCTGTGGTAAATGTCTCATTGATCGCTTGGTTGGGATCACCGACGCGAACCCAATTTCCGTTTCGCTTTGTGAGAAGACGCAGCACTTTTTCCTGGATCAAAGAACTGTCTTGGGCTTCATCCTCTAAAATGAAAGGCCACCGATCCTGTAATATATTCAAATAAACGGGATCGTTTTCCAGTATTTGTGCGGCGTAAAACATTAAGTCGGCAAAATCAAGCGCCGGGTAGGATCTCAGCATCGTTTGATAGCGTGAATAAATCGAAGAAACCATCCGAAGCAACGAAAAATCTTCTCCGGGGAAGCTCTTTAATCGGTCGGCGATCATTTCCGGAGAGAGTTGGTAATCTTTTGCTTGAGAGATGACACTTCCGGCGACGGTAGTGATGTCATCTAACCACTTACCCGACAAAATACCTTTCTGTTTTTCTTCTTTTATATCTTTTTTTATATATCGATTAAAAGTAGCCGCATTGTCATCGGCTGCCCATTGCTCAACCGCCCGTCGTAAAAGCATGTTTGCTGCGGTTTCATCCAAGATATTAAAATCGGGATCCAAACCGTAGCCCTCTGCTCTTCCTCGGACAATATCGGTAGCCATGCCGTGAAGTGTTCTGACACGATAACCGATTCCGGGAACCAATCCTTTTTCGGAGAGAAATTTGGCTATTCGAGCGGAAAAATTTGAAACAGCGGAATTTGAAAAAGTGACAATCAAAACTTCCCGCTCCGTTCCGTTAAACGGATTCGATGTTTTGTTCGTCATCATTTGTTCAACCAACTTCGCTGCCAAAGCGGATAGGGTATGGGTTTTACCGCTTCCCGGTACGGCGGAAATCCCCATTGTACCGCCGGTATATTTAAGAATCTCAGCTTGAGTGGATCTCGGAATAAAGGTCATTCCATATTCTCTTCCCAATGCCTGATATCCTCTTCCGGATAAAAATCAGAAATTTGTGTTTTTGATTCGTTCGGAATATCATCGATCCCTGGATAAAATCCGGTATCGGTTGAAAGGGAAACATCTTCCTGAATCATCGCCGCCGGCCACACCGAGCTGTCACGATTAAAACGATAGGACAATTCCGAAAAAACATAAAGCAATTTGGATTTTTGATCTTGTCCGGACTCATTTAATTCGCTTGTGTAAACCCGAACCTGTTTTCGACAGCGACTGAGGAGTGATAGGACCAACCGATGCATATTTTCGTCATTTTTTTCATAAACGGAGTTGGCATCCCATAAGTCTCCCATTTTCCAATCTTGTGAGAGGATATAATCGTTTGTAATTTGTCCGTATATTCTTTCCCACCATCGAGGTGATCCGGCATTTAACCAAATTTGATAAGAAACAGGCCGGTTCATCAGGGCATACGAAGAGGATAATGAAATTAATACCGAATCTTTGGGTTGTGAATACCATTCTTCATAATAACGGGCGGAAATCATTCCCTCCCAGACCAGTTTTAAATAGTCTGACCAATTAATCAGAGGATTTTCAAGTTTCTCAATCACCAGCCGATATTTCTTCATCGATTCGATTACCTTCTGAATTCCGAG
>JALHEL010000484.1 GCA_022837205.1 Leptolinea sp. | reverse complement strand
GTTCTGGGTCAAAAGGCAGATGTCGAAAGCGATTCCATCAAAGTTGGCAATCGACTCTTAAAAACAAAGGATATAAAGAAAATCTATATCGCGTTCAATAAACCGCGCGGCGTGCTCTCTGATATTGTGCAAACGCGCGATGAAAAGATCGTACGCGATTATATTGATGTGCCAGAGCATATCTTCATTGTGGGAAGATTGGATAAAGATAGTGAAGGGTTAATGGTATTGACCAATGATGGCGAACTGGCAAACGTTTTGACCCATCCCCGCTATGGACATGAGAAGGAATATGAAGTTCTTCTCAATAGAAGTCCAGATGAGAAACAATTGAACGCCTGGAGAAATGGGGTCGTTCTCGAAGATGGGGCGAGGACCGGAAAAGCTAAAGTAGCCATTATGCGGACGGATTCGAGAGGATGCTGGGTGCGGGTGATCATGAAAGAAGGCAAAAAGAGACAGATTCGAGAAACTTCAGCCAGAATCGGATTATTTACCAAACGTATCATCCGCGTCAGAATAGGCACGCTTCAATTGGGAAATTTGGAAAGAGGGAAATGGCGATATTTAACTGAAAAAGAAATCAAGGACCTGCGAAAAGGACTTGCCTGAGCAAGTCCTTTCTTTTTATTTGTTTGGTAGCTTGGCGGTTATCTGTTCAATTTCAGCCAAAGGCATGTTCACCTGCTTGGCTGCACGGCGCATAAAATCTTTCAATTTTTCCGAGGTCGTGATCGCCTCAGCATAATCCTTCGCCTCAATTTTTACATCGGGATGAGAAAAGACATTGACCATTTTCACGTCTTGTATGTTTGGTATCTCGCGCTTCTGGAAATACGTATCAAGTCGTTTTAAAAGAATCTCTGAATCATGCTGCACATCGCCGATACCCTCTGAGGCAAATAATTTCGTAAAAAAATTTCCTCCACCTTTTTGTTTCAAGGTTTTCTTCTTTTCATCCAGGTAAATTCTGCCGGATTGATAATAGGTTTTGATGATCCAAACTCCTGCAGGGCCGACCAGCAGATGAGGGACTGCGGTTGTGTGAATATACAACGTAAAATCGTTGTCTAACCCTTTCAGGGATTGAGAAACGACCTCATCGGGGCGAGGAGAGCGGCTCCAGCGGTTCCCCATGGAAATTGAGACTTGGACCAATATATAAGCGGGGATCAAAAATAGATAAGCCCAACCAATTTCATCGGCAGAGTTTTTTGTAATCGTAAAATAAATTCCGATCACCAGAGTGGCTAAAGCTGCGAACAAGACATATTGACTGATGGTGGCATTGCGTTTGATCAATGCATCATTGCGGACGATTTTCATATTTTTCCTTTCAGTGCCCCAATTCTTTTTGCAGGGCGGTTTTCATGGCTTTAAGAAGATTTGCCTGAAGGCAGAGCTGTGCCTGCCC
>JALHEL010000067.1 GCA_022837205.1 Leptolinea sp. | reverse complement strand
GATGATCCAACCGGGTAATTCAAATTCCGCATAAAGAGGAAATATCTTGTCCAAGGGAATTCACGGAAGAAACGCCAACCGATATAATGTTGGAAATTGTCTCCCCCCCCATATTTCACCCAACTTGTATCAAGCGGGTTAATATTTTTTACACCAAAGATCGTAATAAAAAACAGGACTCCCAATAAAAAACATGAAGAGAAAAGAACAATTTGGCGGAGAGTGGATATGGTTTTCTTTTCTTCCAAAAAAACCTCGCAACAGAAATTTGAAAATTTCGTATTTATAGTATAAAACAACAGCAAGGGGAAGCAAATGGATTTTACACGAGCAATTACATATGTCTTTCGAGAAGAGAAGTGGTGGAAAAAACTATTGATTACCGGACTTATATCGGTGATTCCAATAGTCGGATTAATTTATCTAATCGGTTGGATCTCTGAGGTTGTTCTACGCGTTAAATGGGGAGATTATTCAGTATTACCTGAAAAACCTTCATGGAGTTTCCTGAAGGAAGGAATAAAACTGTTCCTTACGAGTCTGATATATATAATTCCTTATTTAATTGTTTCATTATTCATTCGATTTATCAGCTGGGGTTGGAGTTTGATATTCAGCGGGGTGATAGAAAAATTCGGAGTTGGATTTTTCGGCTTCTTAAATGATGCGGTAGCACTTGTGTACTTTTTTATTTTTTTGTATATCATTCCGGCAGTTCTTTATTTGTATCTCGACCATAAAAATGTTCGCGATACACTAAATTTCAAACGGGTCTACCAGATGATTAAAAATGACAGTAAGACTTTTTTAAGCCTATTAATTTCAATCATTTTAGCCATCATTATTGCCAGTATCGGGGTTTCTTTATTCTATATCGGAGTGATATTTACAATTCCTTTTGCGGCGGCTTTTTATGCCCATCTTTTGGGACAGGTTAGCAGGGGTTATTAGACTTTTATTAGAAAAATGCTCAACTCCCGATTTGAAGCGATCTTTCAAAGTCGTTTCGTTTATACTTAACTATAGAAACGAGACAGGTTGGGATGTTGAAGGATGAAACAATATTCAGTCGGCAAAATAATTTTCTCAGTATTATTTACTGCTGCAATAACTGCAACTGTATTGATTTATTTCACTCCGGGGCAAGATATTAATAAATATATAAATGAAAAGCAAATTGAATCAAATGAAGTATATTCCGAAAAAGTGCCGACATTATTGCCGAATGAGCAGAGTCGAATTGGAATTGTTTCCGGTCATTGGGGATATGATTCCGGCCATGTTTGCCCGCCGGAATTAAATAATATACGTGAAGTTGATGTGGCATTAAGAATATCGACGCTTGTTCGAGATATGCTTAGTAATCAAGGATACACGGTAGATCTTTTTAAGGAATTTGACCCAAAATTAAAGAATTATACAGGATTAGCTTTGTTATCAATTCATACAGACACATGTGAATTTATTAATAACCAAGCTTCCGGTTTTAAGGTTGCCAGTATCGGCAAAGTCAGTTATCCGGTTGAATCGACAAATTTGAATAATTGTTTGATTGATCGATTTCAAAGAAGAACGAATTTGAATTATTTAGGAAATACTATTTCCTCCGATCCGGAAGAATTCTATGATTTTAGTGAGATTAACGAATATACGACTGCTGCTATTATGGAAGTAGGATATTTGAACTTAGATTATCGGACGTTGACGGAAAAAACCGATTCGGTCGCAAAGGGAATTGCGGATGGGATACTCTGTTATATAAATAACGAATCCGCGACAACTTCCGTGGAAGCAAATAAACCTATTGTATATAATCCTTCACAACCTGAAACAAAGACAAAATTCATATTACCGGGGGTTGAAAATATTACTCCTTAAGAGAAATGAAAGGAATGATATGGCAATTCATGCATTGTTTTCGGGATTAATTTCAGATGAAAATGATCAAGTTGTAGAAACGGAACAAGTCGGATCAGAAATGTTTTATGTGGTAAATGATGCCGGTTTTCGACATTATATTTCATCAGAAGATGTTGATCGGCAAGTATTAAAAACTTTTACGGATCAAATAGAAGGGAATGAAGATTTTTTAAGCGAGCAAGCCGCGAGTATGTTAGGGCAAGATGATATTTTTACGGTTGCGATTCTGAAAAATCAAATGCAAAATATCGATCAAAATTTAGAATCTATTTTTAAAACGGGGATTCCGGAAGAAGTTCGTTCCTATTTAGGAATGATGGGGCTTTCCATAAAAATCAATTACCACGGTGAAGTGACCGAGATAAATTATCCTTCCAGGGGAGACGATGAATAAAGAAAAGTATATAAAAAAGAAAGCTTTATAAAAAATAATTGAAATGGGCAGAGAAAATATTATCGATGTTGATGAACTAAATTTTGAAGAAGAAGTCATTGATTATTCAATGAATTCTGTCGTTATTCTTAATTTTTGGGCCCAGTGGTCAAAACCGAGTTTGGAATATAAGAAAATATTGGAATCGATTGTCATTCATTCAATAGGGCAAATCAGATTAGCTCATGTAAATGTAGATACCAGCCCATTACTCTCATCCAAATTCTCTGTCTATACCTTGCCGACAATCAAAATAATTCTAATGGGAAATATTGCGGGAGAATTAATAGGCTATCAACCGGAATTCCGGATCATGAGTCTGTTGAATTCAATACAAATTCCGGATCCCATTCAATTAAATATTGAAAAAGCCAATGCATTATTAAAAGAAGGCGATTATCAATCAGCCGCGGATTTATTCCGTGAAATTATCGAATTAAGAGGTCAAGATCCGGAAGCACAGTATGGATTGGCAGTGGCAGATATTCATTTAGGAAAAGCTATTGATGCATATTATCTTTTGAAGGATTTTCCGGCAAGTAAAAGGTACAATGACGCCGAAAAATTACTTCCTTTAGCAAAGGCATTATCCCAATATGTCGAAGGAAAACTTCCTGAAAATTCTGATTCGGATTTTGCTTTTGTTGCTGCGATGCGTTTTGTGATGGCAAATAAATACTATCAAGCGATTGACGGTTTACTTGAGATTATTAAACAGGATCGCAATTACGGAAACGGCATTGCTCATAA
The DNA here is from genome assembly GCA_022837205.1 of Leptolinea sp. Classification (GTDB taxonomy): domain Bacteria; phylum Chloroflexota; class Anaerolineae; order Anaerolineales; family Anaerolineaceae; genus Flexilinea. The sequence continues at coordinate 4,837 of JALHEL010000067.1, read as the reverse complement.
AGCAGTGCTTGCATTGATCGAATTGCTTAATGATGACGATCCGCAAAAGAACCTATATCGTTCAGAACTGGCTTCAATCCTGTTCTGAAAAAGAATTTATAAATTTCGAACGAGTTCTTTAAATTCTGTCCAATCATCTTCAAAGAAATAGAGTGTGGCTCCGATTATCTCCATACTGTAAACGAAATCTCCGTTTTCCGTTTTTTCGCAACTGAGATAATAATCTTCCGTTTGAGCCAATTCGCCCGTTTTATCCTTTTCAGTATTAATAAAAAGATTTTTAAATTCGATGAATTGTTCCCATTCTTCGACAAAAAAATGAACAGTCAGATTATTTATATCTAGATGATAAGTTGTTTCACCATCCGGTTCATCGACTTTCCATGCAATAAAATTATCACTCTGTGAAATAATTTCAGGATTTAAATCTATCGAATTCATAATGCCTCTTTATCTGTTCTTGTAATTTGACTAAATAATTGTCCGAAAAACCACTTATAAACTAACTTTTGTTTGATATGCGACTTGTCAACGAAAATATTACAAATATTGGATAGGATTTCACTTACATCCAAAATATTTACCATTCAAATTTTTAGCTCATTTTGAGAAACAAAATTTCCTCTTGAAAAACTCTCTGTTTGAAGCTTGGTTCATACAAGAGAGTTTTTCAAATTCGATTATCGACTATTAAGGATAAATTGCACAAGCCTCCGGACTCCACAAAAACGGAAATACATCACACCAGAGATAATTACTGTCGATGTAAATTATGAAACCGATAATCGCTAAGATTAATACTAATACAATGCCTAAGATAATGTATAACTTCTTCTTTTTAGCATTTTCATCCTGTAAATTATCGGCTTGTCCATATTCCGCTGCCGGTCCATAACCTCCATATGGTTGTTGCTGATAATATCTCGCAGGGTATTGTTGTGACGGTGTTTGCGGATAGCCCTGATATGGGTATGGCTGTTGTTGATATGAATCAGCGCCATAAGGAGCCGGATACGGCGGATATTGTTGAGACGGAGGATATTGTGACGGATATTGTGATGCCTGGGGGTTATATTGCCCAGATTGGGGATTATATCCCTGTTGAGAAAAATATGGATCCTGTGGTCTATTTTCGTAATTTGTCGGATATGGCGGATAATAAGCCGGAGGTACCTGTCCCGGATAAGGAGATTGAGGTTGCGGTGAATTGGGTTGAAAAGGCATGTTCGGATTCGGATAAAATGAATTCCTTTGTTGCGATTCATAAGGATTGAATCCATATTGTTTGACAGATTCCGCATTTTCTTCATTTTTCGGAGAAGACGGAATATGATCAGAATCATTGTTAACTTGTTCTTCCGAGTTTGAACTCTCCATGTCATGATCATTGCGATTCATATTTATTTCTTGGTTAGGAATTCCGGAAGCAGGTATATTTACAGGATTGGCCGGAACATACGGATTCTGATTTTGTTGCTGGAAAGATGGATTGTAATTTGTATCCCAGGCAGGAGGTTGATATGACGGAATCTGTTGTTGGGGTGCGTTGGGATATGCCGGATTATAATTCGGCGTTTGGTACGGAGGATAAGCGTTTTGCATCGAAGGCACTTTCTCCAAAACCAAAGCGACTTCTCCTCCTAAAACGATTACATCATTTTCAGCGATCTGAACAGGGGCTGTGACCTGCACATTGTTAACAGTTGTTCCGTTGGTTGAATTATTGTCAACTAACACAATTGCATCGTAAGGTTGCGGATAAATCAATAAATGGACTCTCGAAACAGCACTCTCTGTCAAAACAATGTCGCAAGAAGGATCTCTTCCGATTTTAAATTCTTGCTTATTGATGACAAAAGCTTGACCGCGCAGAGAGCCAGAGTGTACACGGATTTGGAATTGATTACTCATAAATTTCTTACTCCCATTTTCATTCCGTCATTCACTACAAATCTTTGTAGTTATTTCGAGCAATTATAACATAACGATTTTTGTAAAGATTCTAATGCTATATAAGTGATAGATTGAAGAATGATAAATTCCATTTAAAAAATATCGTACCATGTTTTTCCTTAATCAAATTATCAATCACAAAATATTTGCCAAAAAGCAAAATAAAATGCAGCTTCTTTGGAAGGCTGCATTTTAATATTCTTCGAAACAGTATACAGAGGAGAATGATTAAGACTTCTTTTCTCTGATAAATTTATCGATTCCGGCGGCTGCTTTCTTTCCGGCACCCATTGCTAAAATAACGGTAGCAGCTCCCGTAACGGCGTCTCCGCCGGCAAAAACTCCTTCGCGAGATGTGGCACCGGTTTCTTCGTCTATAATAATTCCCCCGTGATCATTTGTTTTGAGCCCTTCGGTTGTCATTTTGATTAATGGATTCGGGGAAGTTCCGATTGCAATAATTACCGTATCCACATCGAGAACGAATTCCGTTCCCGGTTTTTCGATCGGTTTCCTTCTTCCGGAATCATCCGGTTCACCCAACTCCATTTTGACGCATTTCAAACCGGTGACAAATCTTTTTTCATTGCCGATCACTTCAACCGGATTATTCAGTAATCTAAAGATTATTCCTTCCTCTTTTGCATGTTCAACTTCTTCCTTCCGGGCGGGTAATTCTTCTTCGGAACGACGATATACAATATAGACTTCTTCTGCTCCCAATCTTTTTGCACAGCGAGCGGCGTCCATCGCGACATTTCCTCCGCCTACCACCGCAACTTTTTTGGAATTTACAATCGGAGTGGCACTGTCTTTTTGATAAGATTTCATTAAGTTGATTCGGGTAAGAAATTCATTGGCGGAATAGACACCGCTCAAATTTTCGCCCGGAATATTCAAGAATTTTGGCGACCCGGCACCCGAACCGATGAAAACTGCTTCAAAACCATGTTCAAATAATTCGTCAATCGTAAACGATCGGCCGGCGACAGCGTTCAAAATAATTTTTACTCCCAGATCTTTTAATTTATCAATTTCTTTTTGAACGACTGATTTCGGAAGACGAAATTCAGGTATTCCATAGACCAAGACACCTCCCGGAAGGTGAAGCGCTTCAAATATCGTTACTTCATATCCCATTTTCGCAAGGTCACCGGCACAGGTAAGCCCGGCCGGCCCGGATCCGACAATCGCTACTTTATGACCATTCGGAGTTGGTTTTTCGACTTTTGCCGGAGGCAAGGAGTTATGATAATCAGCGACAAATCGTTCCAATCTGCCGATTCCAACCGGTTCTCCTTTTATACCGCGAACACAATATTTTTCACATTGATTTTCCTGGGGACAGACTCTTCCGCAAACAGCCGGGAGAGAGCTGGTCTGATTAATTACTTGATATGCACCCTCGTAGTCTTTTTCCGTTATTTTTTTTATAAATTCCGGTATATTGATGTTAACGGGACAACCATCGACACACGGTTTATGTTTGCAATTGAGACATCTTGCGGCTTCGTCCAAGGCTATTTCTTCGGTATATCCTAAGGCTACCTCCTGAAAATTTTTATTTCTTACTTCGGGAGGTTGGGATGGCATTTCATTTTTTTTAGGTGACATATTGGGCATGATCAATTTACCTCTTGTTTAAATAAATTACAGGTTTTTTCGTAAGCATGACGTTCAATATCCCTGTATAGTGAAGTTCTCGCAATTACTTCATCAAAATCCACTTGATGTGCATCAAACTCCGGACCGTCGATACAGGCAAATTTCGTCTTTCCGCCGACAGTCAATCGACAAGCTCCGCACATACCTGTACCGTCTACCATAATCGGATTCATGCTTACGATTGTTTTTACCCCATAATCTTTTGTGAGTTTTGCCACAAATTTCATCATAATCAACGGGCCGATTGCGATGACCTCGTCATATTTTTGTCCGGAATCAAGTAATTCTTTTAATGCATCCGTTACTAATCCCTTTGTTCCGTAGCTACCGTCATCTGTCATGATAATTAACTTATTACTGACAGATTTAAATTCATCTTCCAAAATGACGAGATCTTTGTTTCTAAAACCAACGATAGAATGAACCTCGGCACCTTTTTCATGTAATGCTTTAGCGGTTGGGTAAGCGATGGCACAGCCGACGCCTCCTCCGATAACGGCCACTTTATGCAAGCCGTCTAATTCGGAGGGTTTTCCGAGGGGACCGACAACATCATGAATAGAATCCCCGATATTTAAGTGATTCAACGCCTCTGTTGCAGCTCCGACGATTTGAAAGATGATAGAGATGCTTCTTTTTTCTTTGTTTATATCCGCTATGGTAAACGGGACTCGTTCTCCATTTGCATCAACTCTTAAAATAATGAATTGACCGGGTTTTGCCCTGTGTGCGACAAACGGAGCTTCAATTTCCATTAATGTCACAGTACTATTCAGCGATTTCTTATTGAGTATTTTATACATTCTAATCCTTTCAATAAAAATACATTTATATTGCTGTTAGAAAGACGGTTAACATTATACTAAACTAAAAATAATGAGTCATTTTATGTCATCAAAATTATGGAGAAAAGACATCCTTTATATTCAATAGATGAAAATTTCTGGGATAACCTTTTTAGAAAATAAGTGAGCAAATGCTTCTTCAGAATATAAATGATCCAAGAATATCCGAAGAGTGGTTGCTGTCGAAAAAAAAACTCAAGATATCATGGGAAAAAAGTTGAAAAAATTTTTGAAAATTGCATTCATTTGTTGTTTATTGATCTTGCTTGTCATTATTGTAATTTTTCTGGCTTGGTATATTTCTGTTGCCAAAACACTTCCGAATGTGGATGATCTTCAAGGAAAGGCTTCCCAATTTGAAAGATGATAGAGAT
>JALHEL010000483.1 GCA_022837205.1 Leptolinea sp. | reverse complement strand
GAGTCATGATCCGAAAAAAGGGGAGGCCGTAGCGTACAGTTTCCGTTTTTTTCCGTGCATAGAAAGCTTGTAGGAAAAGGAGGTAAAAAAATGAATAACGGCTCAACCAAAATGACGGATATTAAGATAGACACCAACAACCTTTATAAGGAAGAAGCTTTCACCGACCTGACGTTTGCCACCATCAGGCGGCTCAATCCTGTGAATCTGGACGGCTCGCCTGACGCCAGCCGCGAACCGATTTTTACCGGTATGACCCAGTTGATGTCGCCCAACGGTCCGATTCCTGTTCAATGTCTTATCGAAGGAGCAAAGACGCTTGCCGAAGCTGCAGAAAAATTACCGGTGGCCATTGAAAAAACGGTTCAGGCGATGATCGCCGAAGCCAAGGAAATGGAACGTGAGGAAGCTTCCAAGATCGTCATCCCCGGTCAGTCATGAAACAAAATCTGCCGGACAAAAATCCGGCAGATTATTTGAGTCTTTTGTCCATTCCCGTAAAACCGCAATCGGGCTGATAGCAGGTTACGTTCAGAAATTCGCATTTCTGTTTGCAAACCGGACACGTTTCCGGTGGTGTAATTTGCACCACCGTATTGCCGCAATTACTACACTTCCAGGTATTTTCGGGAAGAGGCTGTTTGTTCTCTGTCATTGCCGTATTTTCTCCTTATCTGGGTTAAGGTGATTCTATCACAAAAAACAGATAGATAGACATTTTTTCTTTTTCCCGACGAATATGCTTGATATTATTACCCACTTTCGGTAAACGAATATACCATTTTTACCCAAGGCAAAAACATGCCCAAAGAAAAAAAGAAAAATGATTTTGCAGGATTAACACTGCTGGGAAAGGCGGCAAAGCCGGTGCGCAAACTGGAGACATTTCCCAATCACAACGAAAAACGTGCCTACGTTGTCACCCTGCAGACGGAAGAATTTACCTGCGTCTGTCCCAAAACGGGCCAGCCGGATTTTGCCAAAATTAAAATCCAATACATACCGGATAAAAAAATTGTCGAATCCAAATCGCTGAAACTGTATTTATGGTCCTTCCGTAATGAGGGTGTTTTCCACGAACATGTCACCAATATCATTCTGGATGATCTGGTAGCAGCGCTGAAACCCCGCTGGTGCAAAGTCAGCGCGGAATTTGCCGTGCGCGGCGGCATCGGAATCACCGTTGACGCGGAATATAAAAAATAACCTTATGAGGAAAAGGAAAATCCATGGGAAAAAGAACGGATATTAAAAAAGTTTTGATCATCGGTTCGGGCCCGATTGTTATCGGACAGGCCTGTGAATTTGATTATTCGGGAACGCAGGCGTGCAAGGCGCTGCGAAACCTCGGTTATGAAATCGTGCTGGTGAATTCCAATCCGGCGACCATCATGACCGACCCGGGGATGGCGGATGTG
>JALHEL010000482.1 GCA_022837205.1 Leptolinea sp. | reverse complement strand
CCCGAGTTGGCGGAACATATCGCTGTTCATCGATATTTTATGGGATTGGATTATAAAAGAGATATTTCAAAGGATGAAGCTGTGATGGATTGGTATCGCACAGTCTATATGCCGGTTATTGAAGTTATTCGTTCTCAGAAAATTATGGATGAATTCCCCGGGAAAACGGAAACCGAGCTCTACCTCTGGATCGAAAATAATAAAGCTGCTTTAACCGAAGAGTACGGCGAAGGATTACGAATGACCGCTTTGGCGTGGAAATTGGACGAAGAATACGGAAAGCAGAAAAAAAGCATCGGCTATCGTTTTAAGAAAGCTTTCTTTATGATTTTTTCACCGGATCTTTCCGATTGGGGAATTAAGACCGGAGACTGGCGGAAGGAATTGCGAAAGGATGATTCTTCGTTATCCATACAACGTATGATGATATCCGTACGGGATCCGATTGAAGATTTTGATTATCTGCAGAGTGCAGTCTGTTTTTGTAAGCAATTCAACGCCTGGGCGGGAATTGTGCATGTTGTAAAAAGACCTTCCATGCTCGATTCCGAGTGGATCCGGAAATATGAACAGGATATTCAAACTCTTTTGGAGAAAGAAAATGTCAGGGGAAAATTCTTTGTGCTTAAGGGAAATTTACTGAAGAACCTTTCAGATCGGGCTTTTTGGAGTGATATTTCCTTATTTAAAATGAATTACAGACCTTCGCCTTCACGATACCGGTCGTTGGGATCGGGTTGGAATTCTATTTTTATGCGTGTTCCGGGACCGATATTTGTTACTCCCGATCTGTTTCCTTCGAAGATTCAACAGATTTTACTTGCTTTTTCACAGAGCCCGAAATCTCGTGAAGCCATGTATTTCGCATCCGGCTTAGCGCAAAGCACGGGCGGGCATATAACGGTTGTCGTTTCCGGCGGTGATGAGCAGAGGCGGGCAGTTACCCGGCAGGAAGTAGAAAATTATTATCAAGCGCAAGGCATTCAGGCGGAATATGTCACAAGTTCGGACGAACCCGGCAAAGCGATTATTGAGAATGCGAATCGAAAAAAATCCGATTTGATTATCATGGGCGGATATTCCCGATCCTATATCAAAAGACTTTTTACGGGAAGTACCATCGAAAAAGTCCTTTCGGTGACTTCCATTCCGGTTATTATTTGTAAGTAGAAATTATTGTTCTTCCAACATTTGTGCTAATGCCATCGCACCGCAAGCACCGGCACGATTCCCTAAAATAGGCGGAGTAATGTATTGATCAATATGTTCGAGAATCATCGGATGTTGAATATAACCGTTCAATAAACGAATGACCTCTTTGCGAATCATCGGGTAAAGTTGTTTCTGCCCCATAACACCTCCGCCCAGGACAATTTTTTGCGGGGAAATCTGATAAATTTGGGCGATACAGGCTTGAGCC
>JALHEL010000001.1:36870-38263 GCA_022837205.1 Leptolinea sp. | reverse complement strand
GAACGGGTCAAATGGAACAAAAAAGTAATATTAAAGCTCTGATTATTATTGTCAATGCAGGTTTTTCAAATGAAGCTATTAAAATTGCGAGAGAATCCGGAGCTACCGGCGCTACGATATTGAATGCCAGAGGTGAAAGTCTGCGTCATGAAGTTTTTATGGGAATTTCTGTCGATTCCGAGAAGGAAATTATTCTTTGTTTGGTAGAAGAAATAGTTGCAGACAAAATCATGTCGACCATTCAAGAAAAAGCAGGTATTAAGACTCCCGCACACGGTATTTGTTATACGATGGGAGTGGAAAAAATCATCGGGATAAATTCCTTTTCATCTCAAGCGAATTAATGAAATGGCAAAACCATAAATTTTATGATGCTGTTTTCGTGTTATACAGCAGAATACTGAATGTTGTAAAAACCAAATGACGATTTGGTATAATCGAAATGTTATACAGAGTAACGAACGTCGATTACTTTCTGAATGATTAAATAGCGGAAGAAATAAAAAAGTAATCGAATTTGGGAATAGAAACGATACTGGATCTCTCGGAGCAATAATTTGGCATTCAATCCATTAAATTGGTTAATGGGCTTGTTCTCATTAGATATCGGAATTGATTTGGGGACAGCAAATACACTTGTCTACGTTCGCGGCAAAGGTATTGTGATCAATGAGCCATCCTGGGTTGCCGTAGAGAAGAGGACAAGACGTCCGGTTGCTATCGGAGCACAAGCAAAAGAAATGGTCGGTCGTACGCCTGCAAATTTACTGGTGGTGCGTCCGATGCGTGACGGTGTTATTTCCGAATTCGAAATAACTCAGGCAATGCTCAGCTATTTTATTGGAAAAGCCCATCAACAGACGATTGCACCTTTCCCTCGTCCCAGAGTGGTGATCGGAATCCCTTGCGGAGCGACCGATGTCGAACGCCGTGCTGTTTATGATGCGGCGATGGCTGCCGGGGCTCGAGAAATATATCTTATTGAAGAACCGAAAGCCACGGCGATCGGGATCGGATTACCGATCAATGAAATACGCGGAACGATGGTTGTGGATATCGGCGGAGGTACTACGGAAGTAGCGATTCTTTCAATGAATGAGATCGTTGTCTCACGATCCCTGCGTGTTGCCGGTGATGAAATCGACCAAGATATTTTAAACTATATCAGGAATCGATATAATCTTTATATCGGCGAAAGAATGGCTGAACAAACAAAAATTTCGATCGCATCCGCATATCCGCTTCCGGTAGAGCGGACGATGGTGATTCGTGGCAGGAATTTGGTAACCGGTCTTCCGGAAGCTATCGAAGTATCCAGCGTTGAAATTCGGGAAGCGATTTCCGGTTCAATCCAGGTAATTGTGGATACCGTAAAAGATGCCATCGATGAAGC
>JALHEL010000001.1:0-36790 GCA_022837205.1 Leptolinea sp. | reverse complement strand
ACAATCGAACAATTTGCCGCAAGCTTAGATCGATTTACCCCCAAGAAATAATTTATTTGAGACTTAATTATTTTTCTAATTTTCTTTATCCCTTAATGTTCTTTCTGATCTTTACCTGTTCCCAAATTGTTATAATAATTCAAAGATATGAATAATGTTAAAAAGAACTGGCAGAAGATCGTAGCGACCTTAATTATTTCGGGAGTCATATTTTTGGCTTTAAGCGGTTTCTTGACCCAATCTTTGAGCGGGTTAATTGATCCGATTATTCAAGTTCAAAAATGGACCGCCGAAAGGATTCAGACGGTTTATGAGTTCTTTACAATACCGAGAGATGTTACTCAACTCCGGGCTGAAAATCAAGCCTTACAGGAACAAGTATCTCTTTTACAAACGGAAATTATTCAATTACAACAAGACTTGAAAGAAGCGGATATTCTGTATTCTCTGTTAGGATTCGCGCGCGGAAGACCGGAAGAGACATATATTGCAGCTGCCGTAATCGGTGTCGATCCGAGTCCTTTTTTGCAATATATCCTGATCGATAAAGGATCCGATGACGGGATTGCTTATAATATGCCGGTTGTAACAGAGAAGGGTCTGGTCGGAAGAATCAGCGCCGTCACCGCGTCCGCCGCCAGAGTTCAATTAATCACCGATGCCGGTTCGTTAGTGAACGCCCATGTTGTTGAGGCGGATGCGGATGGAGTCGTCAAAGGTTCGGTGACTGCCGATCTTACAATCGAAATGGTATCTCCCGAGGCGGAATTGCAGGCCGGACAAATTGTACAAACTTCGGGATTGGGGGGGAATTTTCCTGCCGAAGTAGTGATCGGGCAGATATTAAATGTGAATAAGCTGGAAAATGAACTATTTCAATCGGCATCCATTCAACCGGCAGAGGATTTTAGTAACCTTCAAGCAGTCTTGGTGGTGGCGAATTTCCGTCCTTCAAACGTGGAACCTTTGGAATAGAGATAGTTGTCGATTAAATGAAAGAAATCATTTCCTCATTTGTTATCCTGATCTTAGGTGGAATCCTACAGGGATCCTTGTTCAGTCGAATACATATTTTGAACGGTACCGGTGATGTGATCATGGTAATGTTGATTGTTTGGTCACTCAATCCGTATACCCGTTATTCATGGATTTGGCTCCTTTTAGGAGCTTTGATAATGACTTATCTGTCAGCTTTACCGTTATATGGATATTTTTTCATTTATGGAATTATTTGGCTGTTTATAAGGTTTCTGAAAAGTCGCTTTTGGCAAATGCCTATCATATTAATGATATTTGTGACAATAACAGGTTCGATTATTTCAGCTGTCATTTCTTATTTTGTATTGTATATCAACGATATTTCACCGAATTTGAAAACTATCGTGACTCAAATTGCGGTGCCGTCACTGGTATTAAATCTAATCTATTGTTTCCCAATTTATGGACTGCTGAATGATTTTGCGAATTCTGTTTGTTATAAGGAAGAATCTTCATAATGAATGAATTTAATCGAGAAAAACTGGATTTTAAAAACCGAAGATTTGTAGCATTTTATGTGGTGATGGGTGCTATTATCCTCTTTTTTATTTATAGATTGGTTGTCATTCAACTGGTAGAAGGAGACTATTATCTCAGTTTAGCCGATGAAAATCGAATATCGATTGTAAAGGAACAAACTACCCGCGGAATTATTTATGACCGTAATGGAGTGGTCCTGGCCAGGAATGTACCTACGTATGACATTGTTATTACACCGGCAAATCTTCCGACTGATGAAGGAGATATCCAAGCCATTTATCGAAAGCTATCCGAAATACTCGATATTCCTGTAAATAACGGTGTAATCAATGAAGAGACTGTGCGGCTTTACAGTGAATGCGGGACGGATTTCGGAATATCTCAAATTATTTATATTGCTAACTCGTTGACTCCTTACGCGGAGACCGCGATTAAATGCGATGTTCCGGAAGAAACCGCAATGATCGTTCAAGAATTAGCGGCAAATATGTCCGGGGTCGGAGTTCGGGTCAATTCGATTCGAGAATATCCAACGGGGTATGATACTTCCGAGGTGATAGGATTTCTCGGTCCCATACCCGATACGGTTGCCGACGAGATGGAAAGTCGCGGCTTTATATTAAATAAGGATAAATATGGGTATGCGGGTGTTGAGTCTTCCTTACAGGATTTGTTATCCGGGAAGAACGGGCGTCGAGTCGTTGAAAAAGATGTTGCCGGCTTGGAAACTCGGGATTTGGAACCGCCAAAGGATCCGGTTCCGGGCTACAATGTGAAACTGACGATTGATGTCCGTTTGCAAAATGTCGCCAGAGCCGCAATGTTGGATACGATGGATTTTTATAATCGGATCAGTGTCACCGGCCCATTAACGCATGACGGGGCTGCAATTGCCATGAATCCGCAAACGGGAGAAATACTGGCTTTAGTCTCAGAACCAACTTTCGAAAATAATCGAATGACCCGTTATATTCCGGCTTATTATTATCAGCAACTATCGTTGGATCAGTCCAAACCGTTACTGAATCATGCGACTCAAGTGGCTCAACCTCCGGGCTCCGTATTCAAAATAGTTACAGGTATCGGCGCGATCAATGAGAAAGTAGTTTCGCCTGATTTCCATATTAATTGTCCCGGACATATCTTTATTCAAAACAGCTATTCTCCGAATGATCCCGGTTCGGAACAAGAATATGTATGCCATTTACGGACCGGTCATGGGCAGGTTGATTATTTGCATGCGCTTGCTTGGTCATGTAACTTGTATTTTAATAAAGTCGGCGGCGGATACAAAGATGAAGTTCCTGAAGGATTAGGAATCGACCGGCTCGGACAATATGCTCACGCATTGGGATACGGAGAAATTTCCGGAATTGAATTAACGGGAGAAGAGACCGGTATGATTCCGACCAGAACCTGGAAAAGGGTGAATAAAGGGGAATCTTGGGCGACAGGTGATACTTATTTGGCTTCTATGGGGCAAGGTTATATCAGCGCTTCTCCTTTGCAGGTTCTCGGTTCGTTTGTCACCGTCGCTAATAAGGGAATTCATATTAAGCCCACAATTATTAAAGAAGTATTGGATGATCGCGGAAATGTTGTTCTTCCTTTTACTCCGAAAATGCTATGGGATATCACAAAAGACCCCAAAATTATGGTTTATGATGAAAACGGAGAGGAGACCGGGAAATATAAAACGGTTGATCCGACGGTAATTGATTTAACCCGGCAAGGATTGCGATTAGTGACCCAACCGGGAGGAACCGCCAGCGAAGCTTTTGCCGGTGATACACATCAATCTTCGGCTAAGACCGGAACTGCGGAATATTGCGATGATATTGCGATGGCGAAGGATGCATGCAAATTCGGAAACTGGCCTTCGCACGCTTGGACGGTAGCTTATGCACCCTACGACAACCCGGAAATAGCGATACTTGTATTTGTTTATAACGGAAAAGAGGGCGCTTATATGGCAGGATATCCGGTACGAAGAATTTTGGATAACTATTTTCTTTTGAAGGAATATGATGCCGAGCGGGCCGGCGAAACGCCGGGTTCTCTGATTCAATAAGATTTATGCGTATAAAAAAGATAAGGTTTGAAAAAGATTAAGAACGAATGAGAAAAGAGTTTTGGCGTAGTTTTGACTTTTGGCTTTTTGGTGATATTGTCATCCTTTGCGTTTTCGGTATTGTGATGATTCAATCTGCCTTAGCGGGTAACCTTGAGGTCAGTGTAAACAGTCAGATCATTTATGTATGTTTGGGATTTGTCCTGATCATGATTTTGACTTTGATCGATTATCACTATCTTGAGTCACTGGCTAATTTGTTGTATTTTGGGATTATCTTGGTATTGTTAACTTTGAATTTATTCGGGCAGGCTACTTTTGGATCGGCCAGATGGTTACAGATAGGACCCTTCTCATTACAACCCTCTGAATTTGCAAAAACAATTCTCATTATTCGCTTGGCTAAATATTTTTCGGATCATGCTAATTCGAAGCACGATATGCGATGGATTCTAAAAAGCTTTGCTTTAACTTTCGGAATTGTATTTTTCATTTTGCTGCAACCAAATATGAGTACATCCATCGTTATGATGGTAATTTGGTTCTCAATGTTGTGGGTGAGTAAAATTCCGACGAAATACCTTATCATTCTCGGAACCATCGGAGTGATCTTGTTGATCGGGATAACCATCTGGATTTTGGTTTCGCCGGATACCATCTGAAAATGCCAGATACGGTGATAAATATAATGTAGACCAAGCGGTTATTTCGTTAGGGTCCGGAAAATTATTCGGCCAAGGTTACGGCAACGGTACGCAAGTTCAGTTACGGTTTCTGAAGGTTCGTCATACAGACTTTATTTTTTCGGTATTGGGTGAGGAATTCGGTTTTATCGGTACAATTATCGTAATATTTTTGCTGGTTTTTGTTATCTTGCGCTGTTTACGGGCGGCAAGATTGGCACCGGATCTATTTGGATCATTGATTTGCTATGGCGTAGCCACATTAATTTTTTTCCAAATGGCGGTGAATATCGGCGTAAATCTTCAAGTCCTTCCCGTAACCGGATTAACATTACCTTTTATAAGCTACGGAGGATCATCGACACTTGCCTTAACAATTGCGATCGGGTTGGTTGAAAGCGTCGCGACCCGACAAGAAAAAAGAGAAGAGATCGTGTAAAATCAGAATCAAAATATAAAAAATAAATTTTATAGACGAAAAGAGAAAAATTCTAATGACAAATGAAATGAAACCCGTACGTGTTCGATTTGCACCCTCCCCTACCGGAAGACTCCATTTAGGGGGCGGAAGGACCGCGTTGTATAACTATCTTCTTGCGAAAAAAACCGGAGGAAAATTTATCCTCAGAATTGAAGATACTGATCGCAAGCGTTATATCGAAAATGCCGAACAGGAATTGATGGATGGGCTTCATTGGTTGGGAATTGACTGGGATGAAGGACCTGACAAACCGGGTGAATTCGGTCCTTATCGACAATCGGAGCGGAAAGAGATTTACCTTAAATATGCGGAACAATTAATCGAGCAAGGAGACGCTTTTTATTGTTTTTGTACTCCCGAGCGTTTACATCGGATGAAAGAGGAACAGGAAAAAAGGAAAGAGTTCCCTCATTATGACGGACAATGCAGAGATATTCCTCTTGAAGAAGCGAGAAAAAGAATCGTGGCCGGTGAACCTTATGTTATCCGTTTTAAGACGCCGAAGGAGGGTGTTACGACTGTACATGACGCCATCCGTGGGGAGATAACAGTAGAAAACCGAACAATCGATGACTATATCATTGTTAAATCGGATGGTTGGGCATTATATCATTTAGCGGCTATGGTGGATGATCATTTGATGGGAATTACCCATGTTATTCGGGGTTCCGAATGGATACCCACACTCCCTTTGCATCATATGATTATTCAGGCATTCGGATGGGAAGAACCGGTTTGGATTCATCTTTCAGTTTTTCTGAAACCCAGCGGAAAAGGGAAAATGTCCAAGCGTGAATCCGCTGATCTGATTAAAGACGGATATTCAATTTTTTTGACCGATTTTAAAGATTTGGGTTATTTGCCTGAGGCCGTCACAAATTGGATCGCTTTGATGGGGTGGAGTTATGACGATCATACAGAGTTTTTTACAATGGAAGACTTGATCAAGGATTTTTCGATAGACCATCTGAATCCTTCCCCCGCGGCGATCAATTTTACGAAGCTCGATTATTTTAATGGCGTCCATATTCGAGCATTACCGGTTGAAGATCTCGCTCACCGAATTAAGCCGTTCTTCGAGGCAAAAGGGTATCATCCGGATGACGAGACATTGTTGAAAATCACGCCTATTATTCAAGAACGAATCGTCACTTTAGATGATGCGCCTGAGATAGCGGGTTTTTTCTTTGAAGATCATGTCACTCCCCAGACAGAAGATTTAATTCAAAAGGGGCTAACCGCCGAAAAATGTGCTGAAATAGCCGAGAAAAGTTATCAGGTATTGGCTGATCTTCCGGAAATCAGTCCGCGGATCGGAGAACCGGAGATGAGAGCGTTGGTTGAAGAATTAGGGTTAAAGCCGGCTCAGGTTTTTGGGGTATTGCGCGTAGCCGTGACGGGCAGAAAAGTCAGCCCTCCTCTGTTTGAGAGCATGGAAATAATCGGCAAAGACATTGTTTTAGAGAGAATCAAAACCGCAGCAAAGATGTTACGAGAATATCAAAGCCGGAATAATTAACCGAAAAGAAAGGAGCAGTGAGAAATGAAGAATTTCAGTTTTCAAATACCCACTCAAATTATTTTTGGAAGCGGAACATTGGAACAACTTAATACGATTTCGTTACCCGGGAAAAAAGCAATGATTATTACCGGAGGGACTTCCGTACAGAAATACGGATACCTTGATCAGGTTTATAAAATTCTAAAATATCGAAATATTGACCATGTGTTATATGATAAGGTTGTGCCGAACCCTATTCGGAAAAATGTGATGGAAGCCAGAGATATTGCAAGAGAAAAAAAGTGTGATTTCTTTATCGGCTTAGGCGGAGGAAGCAGTATCGATACGGCAAAATCAGTTGCGATGATGATGACTAATCCGGGAGATTTATGGGATTATGTACCGGTCGGACAAGGGGGCAAAAAAGATTTTACTCAAAAAGGATTCCCATTAATAGCCATTCCGACTACAGCCGGAACCGGAACCGAAGGAAACCCGACGTCTGTAATTACCAATGAAATAACCGGTGAAAAAGTCGGAATACGCTGTGAGTTTCCGATAATATCCATCGTTGATCCCGATTTGACGATAAATATTAATCCGCGTTATACAACATATCAGGGATTTGATGCATTGTTTCATAATATAGAGGCTTTTATTTCTCAAAAAGCAAATCCGTTCAGTGATCTTCTTGCACTTGAAGGAGTTCGCTTAATTTTTGAAAATTTACCCGAGGCTGTTCGAAACGGAAAGAATATCGAAGCCAGATCTGCGGTTTCTTGGGCGGCGACTCTCGGAGGAATGGTACTTTGTTTAGCTTCCGCCACTTCGGCTCATGTGATCGAACACAGTTTGAGCGGGATTGATCCGACTGTTATTCACGGAGAGGGGTTGATCATGATCTCAAAAGCTTTTCATCAGTTAGGAGCGGAGAGAATACCGGAACTTTATTCAAAATTAGCTTTTGCGATCGGTATGGGCGATTCAAAAAAGACCGTTCAAGAAAATGCCAAAGCTTTCTTGGATGCACTTGAAGCATTAAAAATCGCATGCGGCGTAGGAGGTTTAAACTTATCTGACCATGGATTTACCGAGGATGATATTGATCGTATAGCCGAGGGAGCTTATGTTATCGGGGGTGGGGCTTTAACCAGAGATCAATACAAAATTACGGATCAGGATTTAAAAGAAATTTTGCGGAATTCTATGCATGCCTGAAAGTGTTTTGATTACCGGATCCGTTCGAAGACTTGGTAAAATGATTGCCTGCCATTTGGCTGAATCGGGTTATCATGTCTGGCTGCAATATTTACATGATGACATGG
Organism: Leptolinea sp.; assembly: GCA_022837205.1. GTDB lineage: Bacteria > Chloroflexota > Anaerolineae > Anaerolineales > Anaerolineaceae > Flexilinea. Next base: position 29,211 of record JALHEL010000001.1, on the reverse strand, counting down.
AAGCAGAGAACACCTGTCAACAAATCCATCGATTTGGAGGGGCTGCTTCACTTATAAAAGCGGATCTTCAAAATGTCGATGAAATTATACGAATGTTTGATTTTATCCGTGAAAATGGCGGGTTGACAACACTCATTAACAATGCCGCAATTTTTTATCGAAGCAATTTAGCCACATTATCCGTAACAGATTGGGACCGTTTATTCGACATTAATTTGAGAGCCGTTTGGTTATGTTCCAGAGAGGCGGCAAAATTGATTGGTGAAAACCCGACGAAATCGGGTTTGATTATCAATATGTCCGATTCGGGATCTTACCAATATTGGAAAGAATATGGCGGATATACTCTGAGTAAAGCTGCCGTACGTGACTTAACCATTCTTCTCGCAAAAACGTTTGCGCCTAAAATCCGAGTCAATTCAATTTCTCCCGGTCTGATTTTGCCTGAGGAATCGATGGATGAGAAGACATGGAAACATTTATCCTCTGAGACTTTATTGAAAAAATCAGGGGAACCGGAAGATATTTTAAACGCTGTCGATTACTTGATGAAATCGGATTATATAACAGGTATTGATATTCCGGTTGACGGCGGATATCGCTGGAAATAAATGATGCAATCAAAATTTTATCGACAATTGCAAATGATCTTAAAGGTTGTTCCTTGGTGGAAGATACCGATTAGTTTAGGGGTGATGCTTTCAACCGTTGAATTTATTAATTTTTGGGATGTACCGATAAATTGGACGGCTTTTGTTTTGATTTTTTTAATAACGATTATTTCTTTAATCACAGCCAATCTTCTCCAAATGCGGCTTTATATTTTTTCATCCGATGAAAAATCAATTACGTTCTTAAATGTACCTTGGGGAAAACCGAATGAGATCAATAAGAATGAAAAAGATGCTGTATCGGTTAACCTGGTTATATATTTCTTATTCTTTTTATTAGTTGCTGTATATATGTCTTTTCTTTTCTTGAATAAAAAGAATCAATGGAACTTAAACTTTGTTTTCCTGTTGATGATTATTTCGATTTTAATTTTCTCTTTTGCGGGAAACAATCCAAGAGTCAACTGGTCGGAAGAGCTTTTCGACGGATTGTTAACTGTTTTCTTCCCATCTGTCTTAGTGATATTGGGCCATCAAAATTATCCTTTTCAAAAATATATTCTCAGCTATCTGATTCCGGATTTTTGCTTTTTTCTGGCATTCCGATTCATACTGGGTATGTCGATGTTGGATCATCAAGTTTCCTTTAAACCAGGCTTTTTTGTCAATTATTTGCAAAAGAGAAAATTCAGGCTACATCATTTATTTTACTTTTTAGCATACCTTTCACTGATTCTAATGAACCGGCTTGGTGTAAGTTGGGAGTTATTGGCGCCGCAATTACTTCTACTTCCATCAGTGTCCTTCCAGATTGTTCTGATTGAGAAAATAATGAAGGGTTTTCCCGTAAATTGGAAATTATTAGGGTGGCTCTCTTATCTAAATCTTATTCTGTTGCTATACTTTCAATGTATTACGATTGGTTTTTATGGATTTTAATTAAAAAGAAATTGATCAATAAGATTTTATATGGCGGATTATAAAATGTCGATCACAACACTTCGATAAAAAGGTGGAATTATGAAAATCAGATCCTGCAAATATGTAATTTTAGCTTTATTAGCTTTTTTTGTTACATCCTGTAACATGCCTGAGCGGAATGTCGATAAAAATGTGCTTTATACCATTGCCGCATCAACCATTCAAGCCGAAAATAACAGGATCGCTTCTCTTACACCGCCGACCCCGACCTCGACTTTGACAGAAACCCCGACGATTACGTTTACGCCGACGATAACATCGACTCCGACAATCCCGCCGACCGCAACTTGGATTACTCATCCGGCCGGATCTGCAGAAGTTCTGATCCTTTACTATAATGATGTTGCCAACAATGCGAATGAAGACCCTTATTATCAATGGGAAAGTCCATTAAATGTTCCTTCCGTTGAATTTGAGCAACAGGTTCGGATACTTTATGAACTGGGATATACAAGTATCGGGCTGTCGCAGTTGGTCAAAGTATTGCTTGAAGGAGGGGAACTTCCTCCGAAGCCGGTTATGTTCACTTTTGATTCATCCAAGCTCGGACAATATAAAAATGCTTATCCCATTCTCAAAAAATATGGGATGGCGGGGAATCTGATGTTAGTCGCTGCACAGGTTGATACGAAGAACTGCCTTTCCTCTGAGCAAATAAAAGAAATGATGAATGATGGGTGGGAACTTGGCAGCAGCGGATATGATGGAAATCATGATCCCGCTTATTACGGACAGGAAATCGGTAAGTCCAAAATATTGCTTGAAGAAAAATTCGGTGTGCCCATTGAAGTTTTTGCTTATCCGGGAGGAATTCCAGATGCCGGCGGTGTTATGGCCAGTAAAGTCAGTTCAAGTTTATATAAAGCAGCGATGGGAAAACAACATGTGACCAAACAAAGTCGCGACAATCTTTATTATCTCGGCCGATTTGAAATAACCAAAGGGCTGCCATTAAATGATTTTCTGAGTTACCTCCCTTGGAAAGAGGGAAATATTTCCGAAGAGACAATGAATTGGACGCTGCCGACGGTTACTTTCACACCGCCTGCTGCTTTACTGCAAACCCAAGAAACCCCGGCTGCTCCGTAATCTTAAACACTTCTCATTTTCAAAATAAAAAGCGCTCCATTTATGAAATCGGAGCGCTTTTATTTTTAAAAATACCGAATTATTTACGTCAAATTAATCCAATTCGGATCTGAATCAATCATTCGGGATCTTATGCCATATGATCAGATATTTAGGATTCGACAAGATCGGAGAGCTTATATTCCTTCAATATATTATTGATTTTTGTGCCGATTTCCTTCCATAAACCCATTGCAACGTCATTTTCAGATGTATCGATATCGGTTTCAATGGTCGGTACAGAGAATTGCCCTTCCAAGGCATTAAAGATATCATAAAGTGTGATATCCAAACCTTTTGAACCCAATCTTAAACCACCTTTCGGACCCGGCGTCGCTTTGATCAGACCATTTTGCTGAAGTGTATGCGCAATTTGGTGCAGAAATGGCAACGGAATGGAAAGACTTTCCGAAATTGCCGCCGTCGACTTGGACGTATTATTCGGATCCGAAGCTAACGCAAGCATTAGCTGTAACCCATAATTTAATCTTCGACTCACCTTTAACATTTTTACCTCCAAAAAAATAAGTATTGATATATAAATGGATAATTGCTATATATTCTTCTTTTATATCATATATTACCAACAAATAAGGAAATTACTTTCCTTAATGTGAGTGATAATGACTTTTTAAAATATTGAAATATTATATAATGAAAATAAGAAATTATTGCAGCTTAAGGAGAATTTTAGATTCATTCCATAATTCTTCAAGGCTGTAATAATTTCGTCTGTCCGGTGAAAAAATATGGACAACGATATCTCCAATATCAAGAAGCATCCATCCCCCTTCTGCGATGCCTTGCACGATGCAATGAACTTGATATTTTTCTCTGATTTCGTTTTTTACCGCATCGGACAAGCTTTGAAGCATTCTGTCACTTGTACCTGTGCAAATGATAAAGTAATCTGTAAAATCGACTTGTTCTCTTACATCCATCAGCGTTATTTCTTCCGCTTTATGATTTTCCAAAATTTCGACAATTTTTCTAGCAAATGTTACGGTTTCCAGTTTATCCTCCTCTTTATTTTATAGTTTTCATCATCTTAACATACTTTGAGATTTTGTGTACTGATTACCTGATATTCAGGTTTTCCGGGAAGCAATATACTCTTCATCAGAGAGATTTTGTCGACGGTAAAAGGCGGAAGATCGATTTTCTCGAGATTTTTAATAATTTCATCTTTTTCGACAGGAATCATTGTAGATACATAATCCGGAATTCGAGCTAACGTTATGTGCGGTTGGAATGGTTTTAAATCTTTCGAAAATCCGATTTTTTCGAACTCATTTTCAAGGTTGTTCACCAAAACCGATAATTCTTTCGAAATATCAAATCCGGCCCAAAGAATCCGCGGTTTTTTTATCGTCGGAAAAACGCCTCCGGAATGAATTTTGAGTTCAAAAGGACCGATTCCGCCGACTGAATTCGCAATCGCTGCCTGAAGATCACCCCTTTTGTCTTGTTGTACATCTCCTAAAAACTTCAATGTGATATGAAGGTTCTCTTTGGAGGTTAATCGTGCTTTCTTTTTTTTGATAATGACAGAGTCCTTCAAGCTGTCTGAGAGTGGTTTTCGAATCATCTCAGGAAGCTCTATAGCAATAAAAAGACGAAGAGTCGCATTTTGTTTCATCATGATTTTATAAACAGCCTCGAACTAAACTGAATGCAAATTATACCTTTTTTCCATACTGATATTAAATGAATATTGCAAGAATAAAGAGTAAGGAAGGGAGAAATTCAACCGAAAAAATTGTCTGTTTAATCGCTCTTTTTATTCACTATCGATATCTGCTGGTTTATAATAATTCAGCAAAAAAGATGAATAACAAACAGGATTACCGGAGAGTCTCTTATGGAAAAAAAGCTTAGCGGGAATGAAATTCGGCAACAATTTATTGATTACTTTGTTGAAAGAGGTCATACAGCGGTACGGTCTGCATCGCTTGTTCCGGCTGAGGATCAGACTCTTCTATTTACGAATGCGGGGATGGTTCAATTTAAAGATGTTTTTCTCGGAACGGACGTAAGACCCTATAAGCGTGCTTGTGACAGTCAAAAGTGTATGCGAGTCTCGGGAAAACACAACGATTTGGATGATGTCGGACGTGATGATTTTCATCACACTTTTTTTGAAATGCTGGGGAATTGGTCTTTCGGAGATTATTACAAAAAAGAAGCGATTACATGGGCATGGGATCTTTTGACCAATGTATGGGGATTAGACAAAGATATACTTTGGGCTACATGTTTCAGAGATGAAAAAGATGAGATTCCCACCGATGAAGAAGCCTTTGAAATTTGGAATACTCAGCCCGGAATGAATAAGGACCACGTCCTGTATTTCGGGCGGAAGGAAAATTTCTGGGAAATGGCTGACACGGGACCATGTGGGCCTTGCAGTGAGATTCACATCGATTTGGGTGAAAGCCACTGCAATAAAAAAGGCATCCCGGGTCATATTTGTCATGTAAACGGAGATTGCGGTCGTTTCTTGGAATTATGGAATTTGGTGTTTATCCAATATAACCGCCTGAATGAAACTACATTAAATCCACTAACTCAGCATTTCGTTGATACGGGTATGGGATTTGAAAGAATTGTATCGATTCTGCAAAAAACAGACTCAAATTATAAGACGGATCTATTTTTGCCGATGATTCGTGAAATTCAAAAATTAACCAAAGTAAGCGATGACGAGATGTATTCGAATTTTACGCCTTATCGAGTGATCGCTGATCACGCTCGCGCTTCTGCTTTTCTGATTGCGGACGGTGTTGTTCCCGGAAATATTGGCAGAAACTATGTTTGCCGGATGATCATTCGCAGAGCTGTTCGATTTGGTTACCAACTCGGCTTGAAAGAACCGTTCATGAGCAAAGTTGCGGAAAAGGTGATTGAGAATTATGGAGATGCTTATCCGGAATTAAATAGAATGAAAGAATCAATTCTTCATTCGGTATCCTGGGAGGAAGAGAGATTTAATAAAACACTTGAAAACGGAATCAACCAACTCAACGAAATTATTGAGGAAATGAAGAGGAGCGGTCAAAAAATAATCGATGGAGAAACTTGTTTCAATCTTTATTCAACGCACGGTCTTCCTCTTGAAATTACCTATGATATCGTCCGTGAATACGGTTTGGATGTTGATCGTGAAGGATTTAAAAAAGCAAGTGAAGCTCATCGCATTGCTTCCGGTGCCGGGAAGATTTTTGGAAAAATGGGGGGAGAGGATGCGGAACAATATGGGATGCATCTGTCCTTTTTGAAAGAGTCAAAGTTGTTGGGTGAAGAAGGCGTAATTTGCGATCCTTATCAGACCAAGGATGTAGAAGCCAAATTGATCATGGCTCTGGTAGACGGACAGCGTGTTGAAAAAATAGAAGAAGGTCAATTTGGCGAACTGATTGTTTCGCAGACCAATTTTTATATGGAAATGGGCGGCCAAGTGGGAGACAATGGGTGGATTCGTTCGGAAGACGGGTCTTTTGAATTTAGGGTAGAAGGAATCCGTAGGCCGGTTGCCGGACTTACCGTTCATTACGGGAAAGCAGAATCGGGAAGTATTTCGGTAGGAGAGACTGTCAAGGTGGTTGTCGATAAACAGCGTCGCAAGGATATCATGCGAAACCATACCGCGACTCATCTGTTACACGCTGCTCTGAGAGAAGTAATCGGTGAAGAAGCAAGGCAAGCAGGATCTTTGGTTGCTGCCGATCATTTGCGATTTGACTTCAATTCAAGCAGAGCTCTGACAAATGAAGAATTAAGCAGGGTCGAAACTATCGTTAACGAAAAGATTTTGGAATGTATTCCGGTAACAACCACAATCGAAAAATTAGATGATGCTATAAATGAAGGCGTGACCGCAATATTTAATGAAAAGTATGGTGAAATAGTTCGCGTAGTCAGAGTGGGAGATGATGATGAACTTTTTTCTGCCGAGTTATGTGGCGGCACTCATGTAAGCAATACCGGTGAAATCGGATTGTTCATGATAATGAGCGAAGGCAGTGTTTCGACGGGCATCCGGCGTATTGAAGCCATTACCGGACGAACCGCAAATATGACTGCACGAAAGAATACACAAATAGTGAAGAATTTGGCATCAATCTTAAATGCCTCTACAGACGATATATTCGAAAAAGTGGAAAATTTGCAAGCAATTTCGAATAAGTATCAAAAAGAAATCGTTCAACTTCAAACACAAATTGCATTAAAAGATTTTAAGAAGTTTTGGGAAAACGCACAAAAAATTAAAGATGCGAATGTATTAACCGCAATGATTTCAGATTCAACAATTGAATCGCTGAGAAATATGGCTGATCAATTTAAGGCAGAAAATCCCAATGCTGTTGTCGTCTTAGGCACGAATACAGATGACGGACAAGTTCAATTTATTGCTGCTGTTTCTGATTCACTGATTCAACGTGGAATCAATGCCGGGGAGATCATTCGAAATATTTCAGCTCTTACCGGAGGTAAAGGCGGAGGACGTCCCAATATGGCACAGGGAGGCGGGAAGGATATCAACAAAGCGCAGGAAGCGCTGGATGCCGCTGTAAAAATGGTTCGGGAAAAGCTTCGATAAATTAATTTGTGAAGAAAAATTGTTAATCGGCAAGGATACCGAAGAAACTTTATTCAACCGAATAATAAAACATTTAATATAAAAATGAGGGCGCTATCAAACTTTTATGGTGCCCTCATTCTTGTTAATCTTAATTTGTTTATTTTTTTTACTTATCGATGATTTCCTAAAAAGAATAAAGCTAAGACACCGGGTCCTGTATGCGAACCGATAACATTGCCGACATAATTAACGGTAAAATCATTTACCCCCAAATTATCATGAATTAACTTCTCAAGTTTTTCAACATCTTCCATACAATCACCATGGCTGATGAAAATCCGTTGGTTCTGAGGTTCTACCGCCATTTCTTTCATTTTTTCATATAATCGTTTAATCGCTTTGTTTCTTCCCATAATCTTTTCTCTGGGAATCAAATGGCCGGCATCATCCATGTTCATAACCGGTTTAATATTTAATGCACTGCCAAACCAAGCGGAGCTGGCTGATACTCTACCTCCGCGCTCCAAAAAATGAAGATCATCAACGGTAAACCAATGATTCATTTTGAGTTTATTTTCTTCGAGCCAATCCCTTACCTGTTCAATACTTTTTCCCGAATCCCGTTGTCTGATCGCATAATCGACGAGCAAGCCATATCCCATCGAAGCAGATAAAGTGTCAACGGTAAAGATTTTGCAATCCGGATATTTCTTCGAAAGGGTGTCCGCCGCCATTTTTCCGCTTCCATAGGTCCCGCTCAGTCCCGAAGAAAAACCGATATAGAGTATTTCTTTTTGTCCTTCCTTGATTAATCGCTCATATTCTTCGATAAAGGCTTCGGGATTAATTTGGCTGGTTACGGACATACTTCCGTTTCTGAGCCTTCTGTAAAATTCTTCTCCGGGCATATCAATCGGTCCGGGCTCTCCGTCTATAATATATGAGAGATACAACAGGCTGAAGTTTTGATAAGAATTCGTCAGGCTTTTTGGGAGATCGCTACCTGAATCTACAAGAATATGGAATGGCATTCATCCTCCTGCAATTGTTTGGAAAGCTATATAGTGACAATCTTGTTGATTATAACCCCAATGAGAAGTATCAACGGATAATCAGGAATTATTCTACGTTAAATATATTTTAAAAATATCTATTTCGAAATAATAAAGAGGAGGAGGTTAAAATAAAACTTAAATATCAGAAAATGAAAATTTTAAATGGTAAAAATATATATGAATAGAAATATCAAAGGAAAAGTATGAGGAGACCATGTTAAAAGTCGGTTATATCGGTTTGGGAATAATGGGAAAATCCATGGCACGGAATATTTTGCATGGCGGTTACCCGGTCATGGTACACAATCGCAGCAGAGAGATCGTAAAAGAATTGGTATCCGAAGGGGCAACGGAAGCTTTTTCTCCGGCTGAAGTTGCCGCAAATACAGATGTTGTTTTTACGAATTTACCGGATTCGCCGGATGTATTGAATGTGGTTTTTGGGGAAAAAGGAATCAGTGAGGGAGGAAAACCGGGTTTGATTTATGTTGATCATTCAACAATAAAACCGGCTGTATCGCGTCAAATATATGAAAAATTAGCGGAAAAAGGGATCAAATCATTGGATGCACCGGTCAGTGGCGGCGATATCGGTGCGAAACAGGGTACCTTGACAATTATGGTGGGCGGTGATGATTTTATATTGGAAAAAGTTAAACCGATTCTGAGTTTATGTGGTAAGACGATAACTTATGTTGGTGGTCCCGGTACGGGGCAAATTGCCAAAGCTGCAAATCAAATAATGGTTGCGGCTCAAATGGTCGCAATGGCGGAGTTATTGATTTTTTCACAAAAAGCGGGGGCTGATTGTAAAAAAGTGGTCGAAGCAATCAAAGCGGGGGCGGCTCAATGTTGGACTTTGGATGTAAAGCCACAGCGGTTGTTTGAAGGGAATCGCGAACCCGGGTTCAAGGCTTATCTGCAGGCAAAAGATTTAAATATTATTATGGAAACGGCTCGTGAGTACGGAATTCCATTACCATCTGCGGCGATCGATGCTCAATTGTATAATGCGATGCTTCAGTTGGGAAACGGACAGCAAGATAATTCGGCGATTATTTCTGTTATAGAACAATTAGCAGGCGTTCATTTAAATGAATCAAATCATTAAGACGGGGAGTTATGAATAAAAGAAAGTCTATTGGGTTATTGTTTGTGTTATTGTTGATTTGTCAACTATTTCCGGATTTTAAAGTTTTTGCGGATTCGGATTCATCATCTGAGATTTATCAATCCGAAACTCCTTATAATATGGTTTTTATCGATGCGGGCTATTCGACAGTAGGAGCCCAACAGCAAGATTTAAATGCGAAAGAAGATGCAAAACCTTTGCATATCGTTTATTTAGATCCTTATTATTTCGATATATTAGAGGTTACGAACGGGCAATATGCTGAATGTGTTGCGGCCGGTGCCTGTAAAGAACCGGAAGTAAAATCAAGCGAAACACGCGATCCGTACTATGGCGTCGACTGGTTTTCACGTTTTCCGGTGATTAATGTGACTTGGCAAGATGCATCGGATTATTGCGAATATGTGGGGAAGCGATTACCCACTGAAGCAGAATGGGAAAAGGCAGCCATGGGAGCGGAAGATTACCGGCGGTATCCATGGGGAAATTCAGATCCCAAACCCTATACAATCAACATGACGAAAGTGCCGGGCGATACAGAAATGGGGAATTCTTATCCGAAAGGTGCCAGTCCTTACGGTGTAGTTGACATGGTCGGGAACGTATCTGAATGGACTTCAGATTGGTACAGTGCAGATTATTATTCTGTTTCTCCTGAAAAAAACCCAACCGGACCGGAAGAAGGGACCGAAAAGGTCGTTCGAGGAGATTCTTTTAAGACCGATATTCATTCAATTCATATTACAAATCGATATGCAATGGATCCCAAAACTGCAAACAATTATACGGGATTTCGATGTGCAAAGGATGTTCGAGAGTTAGTGGAATATACGATTACTCCTCAACCTGAAGAAACAATAATGACAATTAAAAAAGCGATTGTCAATTCGGGACAAGAGGAAGGGGTTTTTGTATTGGAAGAACCCGGCGTCGGGAAGAAATTAAATTGTATCGCTAAAAACGGATCTGTTGTTGAAATATCGGAAGGTCCGAAAGAAATGGCGTATACACAATGGTATAAGATCCGAACACAATCGGGGTGCGAAGGTTGGTCACTTGCCACCAGCTTGAATTTACAATAAAAAGGATTAACTAAAAATCTTTATTATTTCCGATGAGATTTTATTTACCGCTTCGCTGATAAGCGGGTGGACCGGATCGAGATAAGATAAGTTTTTTGGTTGGATCAAGAGCAATCCTATTTCACAATCCAGTTCTGCCGCAAGGAAACCGGAAAATAATGAAAGCGGAAGGGCATGAGTCGAAATCTCAGATCCTTCCGCTTTTTTCCAACTGAAAAAGCCGATTTCCCCGGCATCTTCTCCAAAGTCGCCCGCATCAATGATCAGAATATAATCCGGAGAAATCTTTCTGATTACACCGGTGAAGTTTTCCGGAACCGGGCCGCAATCGAAAACCGAGATGGAAAAATTGCCCGTTTGCTGCGGTAAAGAAGCTTGTATTGACTTGGCGGCTAATGACCCGGCAAAATCATCTCCTTTGACTTCGTTTCCTATTCCGAGAATCACAACATTAGGATTGTTTTTCTTCGCTAACAGCTGCTTGCGCACCGGGATTAGTTGTTTCTGCCAAGATTCGGTCAATATATTCCTTCTTTCCGTAATACATTTGGAAACCGCCTTTCGATCCGGCTGCCGACTCCCACATTTTATTGGTCATATGAAGCGCGTCAAATTTGCAGTTATAAACACATTGTTTACAGTATACGCATTCTCCGATGTTATAGGTCATAACAAATTGTTTTGTTTTACGATCAACAACAATAATCTTGATGGTACGAGTCGGGCAATCGCGTACGCATTGCATACATCCCGTACAATTGGAAGCGGTATAAGCTAATTTTGCTCGATATCTTTCCGGTGGATCCGTTTTCACATACGGATATTTTGTCGTTGCCGGCCTCTTAAACAATGCTGAAACAACATCAGATAGCATTCCAATTAATTTCATAGTATTCTCACCAGAATCAATATCATAAGTTGGATAAGTGATAAGATAGCACCTGCTTGCCACCAGAAACCTACCGTTTGATCTATGCGGAGGCGGGTCATAGAGGATTGCAGGAGAGCAATGATTACCAGCAATCCGAGTGATCGTAATAAAAATGACAGCAAATTTCCGAATCCGCCCAAGTAGAATGTGACGATCAAAGAAATGCCTATAACGAATTCAACATCTTTCGCGATGCGGAATAATGCCAAACCTCGACCGGAATACTCGGATAAAGCTCCCGAAACTATTTCCGATTCAGCTTCGGGTGCATCAAAAGGTGCCAATTCCAATTTTCCCATTAAGCCGATAACCGAAATAATGAATCCAATCGGTATGGTTGCGATCATCCAGGTATGGGCTGAAGCGTATTCTGAAATCACATTGATATTCCAAGATTGAGCCGAAATGGCAGGCATCAAGAGCGCAAGCATGAACGGTGCTTCATAAGCAAATAACTGTGTAAATGTTCTGGTCGCGCCGACGACTGCAAATCGATTCATTGAGTTTGCACCGGCCATCCCTAAACACATGGTCATAACCGACAAAAGATACATTGTGATAATTAAATCTCCATGCAAACCGATCGGTGCTTCGACTCCGAACATGGGGACGTAAAGTGATGCGGTCATGACACATGCGAAAGAGATAATCGGCAAGACAATGAACAATGATCTGTTTACGGATTTGGGGATTACCTCTTCTTTTACCAATAATTTGAACATATCGGCGACCGGTTGAAATACTCTCGGACCGACTCGATTTTGGAATCTTGCGACTAATTTCCTGTCAGCCCATTCGTATAATAAAGCGGCCAATATCAGAAATAATCCGCCAGGAAAAAAGAAAAGACAAATAAGAGGATGTGGTGCGCTCATTTGTAGTATGCTATCCCATATTTTCGTAATTGTTCCCAGGTCCAAATTTCCGGATTCCCTGAGCCTTTATTAATATAAACCATTCGGTCGTTACAGGAAAAGCAAGGATCGATTCCTGCAAGGATCATCGGCATATCGGCCAGTTTATGACCTTTTGCCACCGAAGAAACGATCGTTCCCCAATTACATAGACTCGCTGTACGAATTTTTACCCGATCCGGACTTTCTGTGCCGTTTGATCGGACGAAATAAAATAACTCGCCTCGTGGAGCTTCAACCGATGCCATATATTCACCGGTCGGAATCTTTCGAGGAATTTTCACGCTCAGTTCACCTTCCGGCATATGATTCATCACATTCTTGATGTAGTGAATGGATGCGATACATTCTTTTATTCTTACTACAAATCGAGCGTTTAAATCTCCCCGGTTATCTAAAGTTATATCGATGGGAAATAGATCATAGCCATCATAAGGACGATCGATGCGGATATCTCGAGCTACTCCGGATGCTCGTGCGGTCGGTCCCGTCGCACCCAGACGATCGGATTCTTCCAAACCAATTGTTCCGATATCCACCGTTCGTTGTCGAAATGTCATATCTGTATTCACGACGTCGAGATAATGGTACATTCTTTTTTCAAGGTAATCTAATTTCGGAGTTACTCCGTCAATAAATTCCTGTGTGATATCTTCTTTGACTCCTCCGGGGATATTTACCGAGTAATTTACACGGTTCCCAAAAAAGTTTTCCAAAATATCCATCACGATTTCTCGATCTCGCCATGAATACATAAACAACGCATCAAATCCACCCTCATGAGCGGCAACGCCCAGCCATAACAGATGACTATGGAGACGTTCAATCTCCCCTGCTATGCAGCGCACCGCTTTCGCTCGCGGCGGCAGCTCGACACCTGCGAGTTTCTCCACACATTGAATAAAAGCGGTGCCGTGGGAATGCGAACAAATACCGCAAACGCGTTCTAACAGATATAAATCCTGAGTATAAGTCCGTTGTTCGGCAGCTTTTTCAACTCCCCGATGAACGTAGCCTAAACGGATAGAAGCTCCTACGACAATTTCCCCGTCTACGGTGAATTCAAAATGTCCCGGTTCCTTCAATGCCGGATGTTGCGGCCCAATAGGAACAATATACTTTTGCTGACCATTGTTATTGAAATTGTTTACTGTTTCATCGCTCATTATTCTTCTCCAGATTTTGTTTCCGGGTTATCCTGTAATCCGGAAAAAGATTTCCGAAGCGGAAAAACTCCATCCGGCCAATTTTCCGGTAATATGAGTTTGGAGCGATCCGGTGTATTTCGGATATCAATACCAAATAATTCCATACATTCCCTTTCATAAAGGGTTGCCGAAGGAATAATCGGGCATATTGATTCGACCGTTAAGTTTGAATACGGCAAAAAGAAACGTAATGTTCCGATCACATTTTGTTCTCCGAATTGGTAAACCAATCCGATTTGCGGGGTACCGTTTTCGTCAGCCGTATCATAAGCCGAGATAGTAATTAAATATCCCCAATCATGTTCGACCAATTTTTGAACCGCTTTTAATAAATCGTTCGAATTAATATAAACATCCACCCGATTCGGTTGTATCGCCGGAATTTCAGTTTTTATTGCCAAATCGGTAAATATTTCCTGAAACTGATTCAGTAATTCCTCTTTTTCCATTATTCGGCTTCACTTTCTTTTTTATCCGCTGTCTGAGCAGAATCTTGTTCGGGTGAGGGGATAATCATAGGCTGACTGTAATCCGATTTCTGTCGCTTCCCTCTGGCAATATCGAGGAGGATAATCAATCCATTAATCATTGCTTCCGGTCTGGGAGGGCAGCCCGGGACAAAGACATCTACCGGAATAACGTTGCTCACTCCCCCTTGAACAACACTATAACAATTTTGGAATACACCTCCGCTGATCGCGCAGGAACCCAATCCCAAAACGAATTTCGGTTCCGGCATTTGATTATATATTCGAATGAGGCGATCTTTTGATTGAAGAGTCACGGAACCGGTGACGATTAAAATATCGGCATGACGAGGGCTCCCCTGTAATTTCACTCCGAATCTTTCAACGTCATAACGGGGGGTAATCAAAGTTAATAATTCGATATCGCAACCGTTACAAGATCCGCTGTTATAATGAATTGCCCAAGGGCTGTTTATTCTCGCCCAATTACGAATTCTGTTTTCAATTGTTTTCTCAGAGCCTTTTGCATTCGGATCGATATCCGAAAGATCGATGGTCTTGTTCATTTTATGATTCTTCCGTTTTAAAATATATCTCTGTCTGCCAAATCAGCCTAACATCAGAGCCAATAAACCTAACATTAATACAACCGTATACACCAGCGAAGTCACACTAAGATTGCTGCTGCCCATAATCAGTACTCCCAAATGAAGTAATGCAAAAAAGAGAGAAATCAGCAAAAAAGGTTTATAACCCGGAACCCCTCTGGTTTCCGGCGCAACCTCACCGCTTCCGTATAAAGTCCTTTTTTGATCGTCTTTCGTATCTTCGACCGGAGCGGTCTTCTTCCCGTAAAAAACCAATAAGGTGCCTATAATCGCATAGATCAGAAAACCAATCGGAGGACTCAGTAAAATATCCATAATATTTATTTCCTAATAAAACATAGTATATAAAGTTTCGCTTGCGACTTTGGTTATTCCGGCGGTAATACCCGGGAAGAAACCGAGAAGAATGACTGCTGCGGTTAAGATGATGATCGGAATAATCATCGCTTGTTGAAACTTTGGTGAAATGGCAACTTCATTATTGTTTGATACATGCCGATAAATACGATTAATCGGAGGTGCGTAATGTCCTAAAGATAAAACACTGTTAATACCGGCAAGTGCTATTAAAAAGGCAACCCAAGACTTTTGAGCAGCTATTCCGCTTGCCAGAATTTGCCATTTTGAAATAAAGCCCGCAAATAAGGGCAATCCTCCCAATGCCAGCATTGAGATTGTAAAAGCCAGAGAATATAAAGGATATTTCGCGGAAACCCCGTTTAGATCATCCAATAATAACGGTTCGTGGTTTCCTTTCGATACTTTTATACAATATACCAGAGCACCTGCGGAAAGAAAGGCTAACCCCTTCATTAGAGCATGGTTGAAGATATGAGTAAAAATTCCCTCTGCATTTTGAGCGCTTGCGGGAAAAGAAATCGCAAAGCCGATTCCCAAAAGGATGTATCCCATCTGGCTGACAGAAGAAAATGCAAGCATCCGCTTGATTTCCTTCTGTCGAAGGGCAGAAAAAGTACCGATAAACATATTGATACATCCGATCACCAAGAAAATAGTCCCGAGGGGGAGATGAGCATGGCTGACGGCACTCAAAGCGCGTAACAATGCGATTAAACCGGTTTCGATCACAATGCCGGAAAGTAATGCGCTGATTCCCGCGGGAGCTTGAGAATGGGCATCCGGCAGCCAAAAATGCATAGGGACGATTGCACATTTCACTCCGTAGCCGATCAGTAAACAAGCTGTTGCTGCGATTACCGCCGGACTTGAGGTTAGAATGCTTTCTCTGATTGCCGAAATTTTGACTTCTCCCGTCAATCCAAAAAGAATCGAAGTTCCTAATATTACTAAGACCGAACCAGCCGCACTTTGAACTAAGTACTTAATGCCGGATTCCAATGATTCTGTACGGTTCCGATAAAAACTAACCAATGTGTAAGTCGAAACAGCCATTAATTCGAACCAAACATACAAGTTGAATATATCTGTCGCGGTTGTCAACCCCATAATACTGGACATCAGAATCATAATTTGACCGTAGAATTTCTCTTCATGATCTTCTGCCACCATGTATTGAGCAGAAAATAATACAACCATAGCCGACAACACTAACAGGACCGAAGTCATGAGAAGGCTGATTCCGTCAAATGTGAGGGTAATCATTCCTGCGGTTAAAGAAACAGGTCCTTCTTCCGTAAATTTTTTTGCTGTCAGCACAAAAGGAACAACGGTCAAAAGAATTGAAAATAAGCTTAACCATGCTGCCTTGTTGGGGCTTGATTCATCATCCGGCGGGATGGTTCGTCCGACAACATAAAGAATTAAAGCGCAAATTATTGGAGTTATCAAAAGCCAAAAAAGCGGATTCATCGGCATATTACAGCCCTCCGATCATCAGTGCAATAAGAATACAAATCAATCCGATCAGCATCCCGAAAATATTCCAATTTAATGAGCCGGTCTGAATATTTCGGATCGCTTCACTGGCTGCATTTATTCCGTTTACAACACCGTTATTGATTGCTTCAAACCCAAAACTGTTCAACGAAATCGACTTTATCTTCCGAGTAATGCTATTATGTAACGGTAATTTATTTCTCAAAAACCAAATCAGAATTCCGATCGCCACCATTCCTAAAGCTAAAAATGTATACGGATCCCCAAAGATTTTACTGACCAATTCCGACAAAGTTTCTTTCGGAATACCGTAGAGAGGTAAACTGTTTGAAAGGGATCGGCTGAATGGTTCGAAAACAAGCCAAGATGTAATCGTTCCCAATGACAAAATACCGAGTGGTAAAGCCATGAGAAAAGGTGCGTCATGTACATGCAAATCGGATCTCGGTTCTCCGAAGAACACCAACCATACACAACGGATCGTATATAAAGCGGTAAGAATTACAGAGAACAACATTAATATATAAATAATAATCGGTGTCCCGGAATGAATGGATTCGAGGATTAATTCCTTTGACCAAAATCCGTTTAAGACCGGAATTCCGGCAAGAGCTAATGATCCGATAATAAAAGTGATGCTGATAAACGGAATTTTCTTAAAAAAACCGCCCATTTTATACATATCTCGTGTCCCGCAGGAATGGATAATAGCGCCGGCACAAAGAAAAAGTAATGCCTTGAAAATTGCATGAGAAAGCAGATGAAATTGGCAGGCAAGAACCGATCCGGCTCCGATTGCGGCGAACATATAACCCAGTTGGCTTACAGTCGAATAAGCAAGAACGCGCTTTAAATCTGTCGCAAAGATTGCCATCAGAGATGAAATCAAGATCGTGATCAAACCGAGAATCAGGATTGTCATTTTCCAACCGGGGACTGCTTCCAGAGCGGGAAAGAAACGGCAAAGGAGATATACGCCTGCGTTGACCATGGTTGCGGCATGAATCAAAGCGCTGACGGGAGTCGGTGCTTCCATCGCATCCGGCAGCCAGGTGAAGAAAGGAAATTGAGCGCTTTTCGCCGTTGCGGCGATGATCAGAGTGAAACCGATAATCCCTAAAACATTTGCCGGAATTTCTCCGCCTTGCGCTGCCTGAATAAATCTTCCGATTTCAAATGAGTGTGTATAACCGAAAATCAACAATCCGGCAACCATCAATCCGATCCCTCCGAATTGCGTAATGAAGAGTGCTTTCAAACCGCCGCGTACCGCATTGGGGTCATCATTATAAAAGGAGATCAATTGATAGGAGCATAATGCTGTTATTTCCCAGAAGAAGAAAATCATAAAAATATTGGCGGTCAGTACCAACCCGGACATAGCCCCGATGAATAACAGTACCATGGAATAATATCTCGCAAGACTTTTCTCATGCTTCATATATTCTGCAGAAAAAATCACTGTCAACGAACCGATACAGTTGGCGATACATGCCAAAATAATTCCTAAAGCATCTGTTGAAAAGGAGAGATTACCGAAAAGGGGACCGATTTTTGCAAAGGATATGGTTGAGTCTCCGATCTGAGAGAGCAACAGTAAACTCAGAATTGCCGAAAGGATCGCTCCGGCACTTGCAAATTGATGCAATCCTTCTTCATGTTTATCACCGATAAACCAAACCAATATGGCGGTCAGCCAAGGTGTGAAAATAAGAAAGGGAATAAGTATTCCGGCCATTGTTTATCTCTTCAATTTCGAAATGGAATGAATATCGCACGTTCCGGTCTTTTCGCGTAGTTGAATGGACATTGCTAATCCGATTACAGCTACGATTGTGTCCGCAACAATAATTGTGATCGCCATACTTTGAGCCAATTCCATTTGATCGGTTAATTTTCCGGCCAAAATCATCGCTATCATAGCTCCTTTTACCAAGACTTGAAGTGCTACGATTATTTTTAGGATGTTTCTGGTAATAATAAGGCAATAAAAACCGATTGCGATCAATGACACGATTGCAATGATTACCAGGGTATTCATTTATTCTTCCCCTCCTTAATTCTTTTGGAAACCGCAGGAGCAATCAGCAACAAGATTCCGAGTATACCTGAGATGAACAAAGCGCCCTGCAGATAAATATCTATTTTTCTGCCTTCCCAGAAAAGATCTGAAAAAATCGGTGAGGTCGTTACTGATTGGACCGAAGGCATATGCTGAGCAATCAACAAATAAGCCAGCATGCCAAATGATACAACTGATATAGATATCGCTAACCAATGAGGAACAAAAACATCCGATGTGATTTTTTCATCACCGATGATACTGATCGCAAAGACAAATAAGACCGTTACCAGCCCCGCTCCCACACTCAATTCGATTACGGCTAAACCGGGAGATCCTAAAATATAAACCAATATTGAAGTCAGGCAGCTTGTCCCGGCTAACCATAATGCGGCATTTAATAATCCTTTCACTCTGGTAGCTTTGTGAGCTGAGTAGATTAGTGCTGCGACAACCAGAAAATAGACCAGAGGCATTCGATTCCTCCCATATAGGATAAAAAGGGAAAATTAAAATTATTAACTTCTGTCCATAATTATATATCCATTTTTACGAAATTCGGAATATATTTCGATAAAATCCGTTTTTTCATCGAAATAAGCGAATAAAAAGATTTAAATTACCTATTAGAGAAAAAAATAACAAACAAAGTTTAATATTTATCGTCATAGTAATAATAATAATTCGTTTTATCGTTTATTTATGAAAATAATCACTAAATAAATCAGGTCGATCATAGCCTAAAGCTTATTTTCTTTATATAATTGGTTTTTATGGATAAGGACGAGGTTGAAATAAATCATATGAAATATTTATTAAAATTGGATGAAAAATATTCCGCAAAATTTCAAAAAGAATTTTCAACTCCGGTTCTGTTCAGGATTGCGGCTTTTTTCTCACATACGGGGGATTCGTGGCTTTGGTGCGGCATATTATTTCTCTTATGGATTTTTTCGAGCGGAGAACAACAAAAAGTTTTAGCTTTTTGGGGGCTCAGCATTGCTTTTACGGCGTTTTTTATTTTCTTTTTGAAAAAAGTAATTCATCGCAGTAGGCCCGAAGGCGAGTGGGGAATGGTTTATCGCAAAAGGGATCCGCATTCTTTTCCATCAGGGCATGCCGTTCGAGCCGGACTTATTTTGATGTTAGCTTGGAAAACCTTCGGTATGCCATACTTTTTAGTTTTTCTGATCTGGGCGGTTTTGATGATTCATTCGAGAGTTATTACCGGAGTACATTATTTACTCGATATATATTTGGGTGTTATATTCGGGTTGCTAATCGGTTGTATTCTTATTGGCTCTCAAGATTGGATATACCAATCATTTCCGCTTTTATTTGACCGATCCGGATGGGTTTATATTTTTTGAATAATATTTCATAGCCTCCAATTGATTATAAAAGAGGCTATGAATTTTTATTGGTATACTCAAGAAATCAAACGGAAAAATAAATCTATTTGTAAATGGTTATCAAATCTTCCAATAAGGCAGCGGCAGTTTCCATACGACCTGCCCCGGGTCCGATTAATGTGACCATACCTAACAAATCCGTCTCATATTGAATCGCATTCATCGAGCCATTAACATTTGCCAACGGATTGGATAATGGAACCATTTCCGGTTTTACAGAAGTTATTATATGGTTCTGAACTTTCTTAACTGAACCGATCAATTTCCATCTGCAATTCTCTTTTTTTGCCATTTGGATATCTTCGACGGTTATTCCGGTAATTCCTTCATAACCCATTTCAGCCGGTGTCTGTTTTTCGTCAAATATCAGTTGTGAAAGGATCGCAACTTTTCCAGCTGTGTCTAACCCTTCGATATCTCCGCTCGGATCGGTTTCCGCGTAACCGAATTCTTGTGCATGGGCAAGAGCTTCATTAAAACTTAATCCTTTTTCCATCTCCGTTAAAATAAAATTGCAGGTTCCGTTAAGAATGCCTCGTACGGAAGTGATGCCGGAAGGAAAAAGCAAGTCTTTTGCGAACCTCAGAGAAGGAGTTCCGCTCATTACTGTTCCTTCAATCCCCAGTTTCACATTATTTTGATTGGCTAAACTGTTCAGCATTTTATAATGCAAAGCAATCGGCCCTTTGTTGCTGGTAACCACATTCTTACCGGAGAGAATCGCTTCTCGAATATGCAAAACCGCCGGTTCTCCATTGATTAAATTCGTCGAACTGATTTCCACAATTACATCGGTTTCAGCTTGTTGAATCATTGAAATTGTGTTCCAATCCGGTCGTTCAACATCACTTAATTCGGCGAATGAATTTACCGTAAGCAATTCGTCCAATGAAATGCCGTTAGGGTTATAGACACAACCGTTATTTTTCG
Organism: Leptolinea sp.; assembly: GCA_022837205.1. Lineage (GTDB taxonomy): Bacteria > Chloroflexota > Anaerolineae > Anaerolineales > Anaerolineaceae > Flexilinea. The sequence goes on along the minus strand of JALHEL010000001.1, from coordinate 8,251 downwards.
TGACAATTGCTGTAATGAAAAAATTTAGTTGATAAATTTTACGGTAGAAATCCGTTTTCTGATTTAATGCCTGGACAAAACCTTTTCCGACATTGCCATAGCCAACGACTCCGATTTTGACATTTTTCATGAGTGGGCTCCTTTTTAGTTCATTCTGAATTTTATTTTTGCCAGTAATTCTCCATTTAGAATTGATCCGCCTGCCGCTCCTCTGATTGTATTATGAGAAACCGTAACCATTCGATAATCCAGGATATTATCTTTTCGAACTCTTCCGACATTGGTAGCCATTCCTTTTTCCAGTGAACGATCCCAACGCGGTTGAGGACGATTTTCTTCTTTATGATAAATGATACCTTTTTTAGGACAGGATGGAAGACTTCGGCATATTTCCGGAAATTCAAAATTTTCCAAAGTTGATATAATCTGCTCTTCGGAGACCTTTTCCCGAACCGCGAATGAAAGGCAAATTGTATGTGCATCTGTAACCGCTACCCGATTCGTATGAGCCGAAATTACAATCGGATGTTGAACGATTTTTTCACCATCAAAATTTCCCATAATTTTGGCCGGTTCATACTCCAATTTTTCTTCTTCTCCGCTGATAAAAGGGATGACGTTATCCAAGATATCCATACCGGGTACGCCGGGGTAGCCTGCTCCGGAAAGAGCTTGCATCGAAAAAACAATTGCTTTTGTAACGCCAAAATGTTTGTCGATTGCATTTAATGGGACAACAAAGCCGACTGTCGTACAGTTCGGATTCGTCATAATCGCTCCCGGCCATTGATATGTTTTCTGTTGAACATCTAATATTTGCAAATGATCGGGATTTACCTCCGGAACCAGAATCGGTACCAGCGGATCTTTCCGATAGGCAGAAGCATTTGAACTGACATATATGCCTTTTCTGGCAAAATCCGGTTCGACTATCATGGCAATTTCGGCCGGGAGTGCCGAGAAAGCTATTTGAGATTTCTTGATCGCATCCGCATCGGTAGGCAGCAGCTCCATTTTTTTTACGTATTCAGGCATCGGATCCGAAAGAAGCCAGTGACAGGATTCTTCATAAGTTTTTCCGACCGATCGATCCGAAGCTGTTATTTCGACCACTTCAAACCACGGATGTTGATCCAATAAACTGATAAAACGTTGACCGACACTGCCGGTTGCAGCTAAAACTGAGACGGGAATTTTATTACTCATAATCTTATATCCTTTCATGTGATTAGAATGAAATCAATTGGTGAATCGCCTTGAGAGCTGAAATCGAATCGGAGGAACTGACAATAATATTCAATGATACGTCTGAGGCTCCGTAAGAAAGAGCTTTGATTTTGTATTGATTCTCGATTAATTTACTTAATACCTGCGTGATTACTTCCGGATGGGATTTAAGTCCGGAACAAATCACGGTTAAGATATCGACCGGTTCGCTGATTTCAAATTCATCAATATCTTTTCGCGAAATTTCTTTCTCCAGAATGGTTCTGAGTACTTTTTCAACTTTATTCACCTTTTTTATATCGATCGGAAAACACAATGATTGCTCTGAAGAACTTTCAATCACCATCGGGACATTTACTCCGGCTTCGACAAATCCATTAAATATTTTGGCTGATGCATTCATTCCGGAATCCATTCCTGCACCCGAAACAGTTATCAATTTAAATCCCGATGCCGTTGTAACCGCTTTAATCTTACCGACATCCACGGCGTCATTATTGTGAATCAAGATAGTCCCTTGACTCTGTGGTGCAAACGTATTGCAAATCCGCATCTTTATGCCATTTTCCACACAAGGTTTGACGCTCTTGGGATGGAGTACTTTCGCTCCGTAATATGCCATTTCCGAAACTTCATTATAGGTTAATGCAGGAATTGTCTTTGCATCGGGAACAATTCGCGGATCGGCACTCATGACACCGGTCACGTCCGTCCAAATCCAAACTTCTTCCGCTTCCAATCCTACTGCAATAATGGAAGCGGAATAATCGCTTCCTCCTCTCCCTAAAGTGGTAATGGATCCTTCTTTCGTTGCGCCGATAAATCCGGTAACAATCGGGGTTATTCCTTCATTGAGTATCGGATATAGGACTTTTTTGCATCGAACGGAGGTTAATTCCATATCCGGAGAGGCGCTTTGATAAACATCATCGGTTATGATCAATTGAGTTGATTCGACCGGTTTTGACTTAATTCCGGCTGACTCGACCGCTGCCGATAAAATCCGAACCGACAAGCGTTCTCCCAAACTTGAAACCGCATCTAAAGCGCGCGGACTTAATTCTCCGAGAATCTTGATTGCATTGCATAAATTTACAAATTCGGATATTAGACGATTTACATCCATTTTTAATTGAAGCCAGATTTTCGGATCTTCGACCAATTTGTCAATCAATTCATGATGTCTGGCAGTAAGCTCATGAGCGGTTTTTTCTGCGGTGGTTAAATTCCCTGACGAAGCATCGGTTGCGCTTTTTATCAGAGCATCGGTGGCTCCTGAAATGGCAGAAGTAACCACAACAAGATTGGGATACTCTTTTTTCGTTTCACGGATAATTCTGACTGCCGATTTCATTGCTACAGGAGAACCGACGGAACTTCCGCCATATTTCATGACCAATATATGATTTGGTATCGATGTGTTTTCCATAAAAAAGACCTCATTTCGATATAAAAAAAGCTGCCCTTTTGAGGCAGCTCTTAGTTTTATTTGAATTCGTAAAGAATCCGCCTCTTCAAGGTAGATAGAGCAGAGTAGTCCCCGTAGTCGTTACGATATATTCAACAAAATTTCGGAAATCTGTGTGTTTCATATATGCATCAACTTTAATCGAAAACAATTGTTTTCTGCAAATGAATTTTAAAAAGATATGACAACATTTCTGAAAAAGTTTAATATAATGAGACTGCTTAAATGATTTAAAGATCGGAAAGGGGAAAAATGATACCTGTTCTTAATGCAGCAAAAATAAATTGTGATTCGATTCTTCCCAGCCGGAAGCATTCCGATGATGCCGGACTTGATTTATATGCTTCCGAGACAAAAATAATTGAAGGAAACGGAATTAATGTGATCGGTACCGGCATAGCCGTTGATATTCCGAAAGGTTATGTCGGACTTATTTTTCTCAAAAGCGGCAGCAATTTTCTGCTGGGAGGAGGGGTAGTTGATGCCGGTTATCAGGGAGAAATCAAAATTAAGATATTTAATATTAAAACCGAAACAATTCAAATTGAGAAAGGACAGGCAATCGCTCAATTGTTGATTGTCCCGATTGAGACTCCCGAGGTTCGGGAAGTTCAAATTTCTGATTTATTTAAAGAAAAATCCGATCGTGGAGCGGAAGGAGGTATCCATTTACCGATCTGATTAAGAATTATTTCCGAAAACCCACGGAGAGCTGATTTTATCCCAGGTAACTATTTCATCCGGTTCAAACCAAAGGTTAATCTCACGCTCAGCCGTAGTAACAGAATCGGATGCATGGATAAGATTCCGGTCCGTTTTGGCGCTGAAATCGTGGCGAATTGTTCCGGGAGCCGATTCAATAGGCTTTGTAGCTCCGACGGTCTGGCGAACCGCTTTCACCGCTTCTTCACCTTCCCAAACCATTGCAAAAACGGGACCGGATGTAATGTAATTGACTAAACCGTTGTAAAAAGGTTTCCCGATATGTTCGGCATAATGACGTTCGGCGAATTCTTTCGAAACTATCATAAATTTTGCGGCACAAAGAATGAGCCCGCGATTTTCAAATCGTTGAATAATTTCACCGATTAATCCACGTTGAACACCATCAGGCTTGATACATACGAATGTTTTTTCCATTTTTATTTCCCTCTTTCATTTATGATTTTTTGAAGTTCTTCATTTTCCGGAAAAAGAATTAAAAGTTTCTGCAAATCTTCTTGAACCATTTCCGGTTTTATTTGTTTTTCAAGTAACTGTTTATAAAGTCGAATACCTTCTACTTGATTTCCGGTGCTGAAACATGTCCATGCATTTCGAACCATTTCTGTTTCTTCCTTATTTTGGAGATCATTTTCAAACTCATCTATATCCGCTTTACGGTCAGAATCAAATTGTTTTTCGGCAGTACCTTCCTGTTTTATTTCAACCCCTTCGGTGACCACTTTTTCCAGCCAGTGAAAAGCATCATCTAAACTTTTTGTCGAGCGGGATGATTTTCCTATCTTTTGATCCTTCTCAGTTGACTCACGCTGCTTTTGAGAATTCTTATCTGATTCGGGAATTTGGGATTTAAAATAATCTCTTTGGAAGAAAGAATCTTCCTCCAATAAAATTTTCTTTCTTTCTGAAGAATAAAATACATTTTCTTCTTCATTCCGGTTATTCGTCTGATAAAGAAAATCCGGACAAACCGGCAATAATTTTAACCAAGAAGGTAATGCGGAAAGATCATTTTCGATAATATGTGACCCGGGCTGTTGCCAAACCGTTCTCAATTTCGAGTTTTGAAAACCTGTCCATTCCTGATAGATCACTTGGATCGAATTATTCCCGCAGGTTAATTGATTATCTTGTATGGTATATTCGGAATAATCGGGATTTAATTCAATTAATCTATTGAGGTATTTCATAAAAAGCTGAGGGTTCTTTTTTTGCCAATAGACGGCGGTTTTCTGTAATGCTGATTGAAGATAAGGTGATTTTTCCAAAATGATTTGGAGCAATTTTATTCCCTCATCCTCTTGATGATTTTCAAACAAACTTAGTCCGATAAATAAAGATCCGAAGGTCTGATAACTTTCAAGTGAATTAATTTGCAGCTCATTGATTGCTTTTTCATAGTTTCTTTCGTTATAAAAGTGAATTCCCGCTAATAAATGAGAAAAACTTTCCGGATTGGGATAATTTTTCATCCGGCTGAGCAATCGCTGATATAAACTGACAACCTCTTTATTTTCCGGTTGCAAAAATAAAGCGGATTGCGAAAAAAATATGGCTTGATCCGGCAGTTTTAATTCTTCGAAAATAAAACCGAGTGCTAAATGGTTTAAAAAATTATCCGGCTCCGCAGAAACGATCCGAGAATAAGTATCCAGAGCAGGTCTGAGTTCATTCATTTCCAGGAATATTCTTCCCAATAATTTATAAAGGGATAATAATTTGGGAAATTGTCTCAGAAGATAAAAACAATGATATGCAGCCTGTTCATATTTGCTTTCAGACACAAGCGTATCAATTCTCCCGAGATAATCATTCAATTCTATCTTAGCCAATTAAATTCCTTTCGTTCTTATTTTAAACGAAATATCCAAACAAAAAAGCCATTCAGCAAGATCAATGCTGAATGGCTTTTTGTTTGGATTAATTAATCACCTAAATAGTCTCTTAAGATCTTTCGAACGGTTGGATGTCGCAGACGACTCAATGCCTGAGCTTCAATTTGGCGAACACGTTCTCGCGTTACGCCCATCTTTCGTCCGACTTCTTCCAAAGTATACGCTTGCCCATCTAACAAACCATACCGAAGTTGCAGAATTCGAACTTCTCTCGGTGGCAAACCATTCAGCACTTCATCTAAATGCTCTTTAAGTAAATTATAAGTAGCGGTATCGTCAGGCGCCGGAGCATCTTCATCTTCGATGAAATCGCCTAAGACGGAATCTTCCTCATCATCGGTAGGTGTCTCCAAAGAGAGCGGTCTTCTCGCTACTTGAATCATGTTTTCGACTTTCTTCGGGGGAACATCCAAGGCATCCGCCAGTTCTTCCACAGAAGGATCGCGACCCAATTTTTGCGTCAGTTGGTGTTGTACACGCAGTAATTTGTTAATTTGGTCGCCCATATGAACGGGGACTCGAATTGTTCTTCCTTGATCTGCAATAGCACGTGTTACTGCCTGACGGATCCACCATGTTGCGTAAGTGCTGAATTTATGCCCTCGTCTATAATCGAATTTCTTTGTAGCTCTGATTAGACCGATATTCCCTTCTTGTATCAGATCGAGAAAAGGAACACCTCTTCCCATATATTTTTTGGCCACGCTGATAACCAAGCGGGAATTTGCGGTAATTAAATGCTCTCTGGCAGCCCAACCGTCTTCAATACTCTTACGAAGCTCCAAGCGACGTTCCGGAGTGACATTTACTCGGGCAAGTTCTTCTCTTGCCATTCTACCGCGCTCAATACGTTGGGCAAGTTCAACTTCCTCATCCGCAGTCAACAATGGGACTCGGCTGACTTCTTTTAAGTAAAGACCGATCGTATCATCGGTATCTATATTGGCGAGATCATCCATTGAAATATTCGGAATGATCTCATTTTCTTCTTCGGCGAGGTCAATTTCCTCTTCGGGAGGTTCTTCCAGATTGGACTCTTCCGAGTACGGAATTCCTGCGCTAAGCAATGCGGAAAAAGCCTCTTCAAGTTGTTCGACATCTTGTTCGGCATCCGGGAATAATGCGAGTATATCGTCTATAGTGACGTATGATTTCTGCCGGCCCAGCTCAATTAATCTGGCGATAGCCGGATAATTCTCATCATCATCTTCTTCATCAACATCGATATTGAGTAAGTCTTCTTTCATTTTGTTTTGATATCCTCTATCAGTAATGTACTCTACACAGAATACACTTATTTTTAATAAAATTCAATCCCTAAAATTTGATTTTTTCACGGTTTCCCTTAAAAAAATCTAAAAATGCGCATAGCCACTTATTTATCATACCACAATATATCAAATTTAGAATATATATTCTATTATACTTTCATTAAAAAGCTGCCGTTCTATGACGGCAGCTTGAAAATCACTAAGAAATATTAAATGGTAAAAAATGAAACCAAAACGACCCTGGGACCCGCATGAACCATAAAAGCAGGAGGAGCATTAAAAACGGGAACATTCTCAAATCCAAAACGTTCCTTAAATTCTTTTCTGAAGAAAGACAATTCCTCTTGACATAAATTCACATTTAAAGAAAGTGAGATTAGACCATGATTCCCACCCTTCGGACATTCGGCTTGAACCAAATCAACAATACGTGAAAGGGCTTTCTTCTGAGTCCTTTGTTTTTCAAAAGCTTCAACTTGTCCGTCTTTCAAGGTGAGGATCGGTTTAATTTGTAAAGCGTCGCCAAAAAGTTTAGATGCTCCGCCGATTCTGCCTCCTTTATAAAGGTATTCAAGCGTATCGACAACCGCATAAAAACGAACATTCTTATTTAATAAATTGATATAGTTTTCGATTTCATCCAGCGAACGATGCTGATCCGCCATTTTTTTCGCTTCGATTAATTCCATCGCCACAGGACCGCCGACAACACCTGTATCGATAACGCGGATATCGACATCAGGGAAATCATTCTTGGCTGTCATCGCACTTCGATAAGTACCACTCACTTTAACTGATGGAGCCAATACCAAAGCATCTTCTTTATTTTCTCGGAGTTTTTCAAAAATAGGGGTATAAAGCGAAGGAGGTGGTGCTGCTGTCTTTGGCAGTTCCTTCGATGCTTCCAACATTTTTACAAATGTGACTGGATCGATTTCATAATCGTCACGGTAAGATTTATCACCGAAGATAACAATTTGAGGAATATAATCGATGCCTATCTCTTTCGCTTGTTCTGGAGTTAATCCTGATGTCGTATCACCTATAATGCGTGTCATTTTATTCCCTTTCAGTAGATAAAAAATCTCTGGCAGCCGGTATTCCACCAACTGAGTCAGCAAATCGAATTGCATTTACTATCGCTTGCGCAGCAACGATCGGTGCAAATGCCGTAACAGCATGAATGTTTCCATTCTTTCTCTGTGATGAGACAGCAAACATTGTATCCCCGTCAAACATAGTATGAGCGGGTTGAATCCCCGTCAAACATAGTATGAGCGGGTTGAATACTGAGAACCAATCCATTCTGTCCGCATTGAGCCAATTTGTTTGCCTCGTCTTTTGAAAGCTTTACATTTGTCAAAACACAACCGATAACGGTATTATTTACCGAAACAGTTTCCAAAGATTTCTGATTTGTTTTTCCGGACAAGATTGACAGCGTATCCGCAAATAATATTTTGTCGTTTTTGTTAGCAGCGGTTTCGTCGACCAGACGGGCACCGGCGAGAATGTTACGATTATCTGGATCCACTACATCACCCAATGAATTAACCGCGACAATCGCTCCTACCCAAATCCCCGGTTCGAGTTCGCATGCGGCGTGGCCGATTCCTCCCTTCATACAATGATCCATTCCCAATATTTTTCCAACCGTTCCGCCGGTT
>JALHEL010000066.1 GCA_022837205.1 Leptolinea sp. | reverse complement strand
AGCAATCCGTAAGATGGGTTTGACGGTAACCGAAGTTGTCAGACGTGTGGAAAATTTTATTAAGGATGATTGCCGGATCAAAGGAAATCTGCTTGTCGGCAAAGACGGCGAGGAAGTGACAATCGGGGATATTAAACGAAAAATTAATCTGTGGTTGAGCGAACTCGGCGGAGAAAATCCGGAAGGAACAATTTTTTCGATGGGAAAAGATTCGGCTGTTCCGCATAATTCGGGAGATGACAACCAAACAATTGAAACAGGGAAGACCATTGTTTTTGACTTCTTTCCGTGCGAAATGGGTGGAGGATATTTTTATGACTTTACCAGAACATGGTGTATCGGCAAAGCCTCCGATAATTTGCTCAATGCTTATAAACAGGTAAAAGTTGTTCACGATGCGATTATTAATTCCATAGAAGTCGGCAAACCACTCAAAGAATTACAAAAACAAACTTGTGAAATGTTTGAAAAAATGGGTCATAAAACCGTATTGAATAGTCCTCATACTTTGGAAGGCTACGTGCATTCCATCAGTCACGGCTTGGGATTAAATATTCATGAAAGACCGTTCAGCGGATTTTCCGCTCCCGATTCCGACCGTGCGGAGATCGGTACCGTTTTTACGGTAGAACCGGGGCTCTATTATCCCGAAGCGAAGGAACCGTTTGGGATTCGGATTGAGGACACTGTATTTATCGATCCCAACGGAAAAGCAAACATTATTGCTCCGTATCCTTATGAATTTGTCTTGAATGTTGCACCATATAGTGATAATAATGCAGAGGAAGACCATGACAAATAACGAACAAATCAGAATTTTGGGAATCGAAACTTCTTGCGATGAAACCTCTGCGGCGGTGGTTGAAGACGGCTGCCGAATTATTTCAAATATTGTTGCGTCTCAGATCGATATCCATAAAAAATATGGTGGAGTTTTTCCTGAAGTGGCTTCTCGCCAACATGTTCTTTCGATATCTCCTGTCATTGAAGAGGCGATGCAAAAGGCGCACATGTCTTATGATGATCTCGATGCGATTGCTGTGACCCGCGGACCCGGTTTGGCCGGATCGTTGGTTGTCGGTATGAATGCCGCAAAGGGACTTTCTTTAACGACCGGATTACCCCTGATCGGTGTGAATCATTTGGAAGGCCATATCTATTCGGCCTGGTTATATGGTTCGGAAGATAAACCCCCGCTGACACAGCCCGATTTTCCGGCTGTTGCTCTTCTCGTCTCCGGCGGACATTCGGAAATTATATTAATTCAATCTCATTTGCATTATGAACGACTGGGCGGCACCTTGGATGATGCTGCGGGAGAGGCTTTCGATAAAGTAGCCCGCCTGATCGGATTGGAATATCCGGGAGGACCTTCCATACAAAAAGCGGCGGTTTTCGGTGATCCGAATCGATTTCGTTTTCCGAAATCAAAACTCGAAGGAACATGGGATTTCTCTTTCAGCGGAGTTAAGACAGCGGTACTCAGAAAAGTCAGAGAACTGCAAACTGAGGGTATGGAAGAGCTGCCGGTTTCGGATCTGGCTGCCGGTTTCCAATCCGCGGTTACCGGAATCTTATATGAAAAAACAATGGACGCCGCCAGGTTATATAACGCTCGCTGTATCATTATAGCCGGGGGTGTGTCGGCAAATAAAGCGCTGCGGGAGTTGTTTGAAAATCAATCCGATTTTCCATTATTTATTCCCAAATTATCTCTTTGTACCGATAACGCCGCCATGGTCGGAGCCGCAGGCTATCAGCGGTTTATTGCAAATAAATTCGATGATTTAGCGATGGATGTTTTTCCGACGTGGCCATTGTCACGAGTGAGTCTGTAAATCAATTTTTGTCTTATTTTGGCTTGACAGTAGAGGTCGGAGTCGGAACCAATGGCGGACCGTTATGAATGATGCTGGTATAATCCGCACATTCGCAGGCAATAACCGTGCTGGAATATCGTTTTAATTTCCCCGAATAAGCACTGGTCCCGTTTTCTACTTTCCAATCATCAAACTCAAACGGAATAATTCCTCCGGCTGAAATCCACTCACCATTAAATTTCCGTGCAATATGAAAATGGGTTCCGGTTGAAGTTCCGCCGTCACAAGACGGATGACCGATCGCATCTCCCGTATTGAGCCTTGTTCCCACCGGCGGGATGGAAGAAGTGAGCAAGTGAAGGAAAAAAATATTCCAGCCGGTCCGTTCATCTTTATCGTCATCCAAATCAAGCACAGCTACACCCGTATCGGTTCGTACGATAGTGCCACCCGCCGGAACGCGGACCCATTCATCGCTCGGAACGCATCCGCTTGCGGAAGAAGGAGGGGCAAAATCGATAGCGGAATTGGGAGCTCCGTCACCCCATCCGGGATGAGGACCGCCGGTAAAAGCCCAGCTGTCACCCTCTTTGAATGGCAGCGTAAACTTCGGTTGAGTCAAACTACCGGGAATATAATCCGGATGATCCTCTATTTCTCCGAAAAGAGCGATATATGTGGCTTGAAATCCATCCGGACCGATTGCATGGAAAAATTCATTCGGAGGATCAATCATGGCAAAATAATGCTGGAGAGCTGCCGTTGTTGCATTTTGCCACGGATCAATGCGATATAAAGATCCGTCCAATAATTGATACTCAAGCTCTCTGCCTTCTCGATATTCATAGTAATAATTATTTAAATAATTTGAAAGTTTGTTCAGTTGAGCGGTTAACTGTTTTGAATTTACATCGGTGAAGCCAAAAACGCTGTTAGTATTGATGCCTTCCGGTCGATGCTTTTGAGTGAGAGCGCCGGTCTGGTATTCCAACAGCGCTAATAATAAACGCGGACTGATACTGTAAGTCGTCGCTATATAATCAACAATCTCTCCGCCGCGTCGGTTTTGTTCACCGGTATAAGCCGTAAAATATTTAAACCATCCGGGCTGCCGGTCAACGAAACTTCTGGCAGAAAAACCGATTTGAGCCGGACCATTTGCAAAAAGGGAATCCGGAAGAATTCGGAACGGACTTCCCCATTGACTCCGGTAATAGATAGGAATTTTCATCGGCATACCGGGTGGTAAAGTGGTCGTGACAGCCGGTATAATCGGATTTGCTTTCAAAATTTCCGATTGAGTTGTATTAAAACGAGAGGCCAATGCCGAAACCGTATCCCCCGGTTGAACGATATAATCAACCGGCTCTCCTGGCATATAATTCGGTCGTTTTTCATAATATTTGGAAGCCCCTGACAATGTTTCCGATACCGATGATAATTCGGTCGGTGTCGGACTGAGTTGCAAAGGAAATGTCAAAGTTGTCTGACTTTGTTCGGTAGCACTCTTATTTGTACCGCAAGCGGTTAAGAAAACGACAGCTGCAACAAACAATAGTGAAAAAGAAATCACTTTGTTTCTAAAAAATAAAACTTTCATGTACCGCATTTTAACATATAAGGGAAAGAGATTCGGTTTTTCAGAAAATATCAATATCGAATAATCGATTCGCTTGATCCTACCGTACTCGCTTGAACAATTTCGTTTCCGCGAGTCATTCCGCCGAGATATTCTTCGGATCCTTCGTAAGCTGTCCAGTTCGACAGAACAAAAGGCAAAGGTCCCGTAGCATTAATCCATTCTCCGTTGTATTTCCTTGCTAAATGAACGTGGGTTCCGGTGGCTGATCCGCCTTCACAGGAAGGATGACCGATTCGTGATCCTCGTTCAAGCACCGTACCAACCGGTACTTTTTCATTTGTCGCAATATGCAAATACATCAGAGACCATCCGGTTTCCTCTAATCCGTCCCCATCCATATCGACAATTACAATTCCTTTGCCGGTGCGAACGACGATTCCGGGAGCAGCGGCAAGTACCCATCGATCGGAAGAGATACAACCATGGTATTGAGAAGGAGGTGCAAAATCCAATGCTCCATAAGGTGAACCGGTAGTCCAAGCGGCATGCGGACCTCCGGTCATTGCCCACTTTTCTGTTTTAGAAAATGGTAATGTTAATTCGATTTGACGTAAATTGGCATTCAATCCATTTGGATCAGGCGAATAATTCTCCCATACATTTCCAAACATCGAAGTAAAAGTCGAGAAAAAGCCCTCGTCGCTATAGATGGCTGCATCGACCGTATCCCAAACATAAAGCTGAGAAAATAAGTATTGAATCGCAACGGAACCGGCATTTAATGTGGGTTCAAAATAAATCGGATAGGGAGGTTTGGGATATTTATAAAAAGGAATTTGGCTGATTTTTCCGTATCGCCAACCGTAATATCCCTCCGAAAGCGCGGTTGCCGCCCACGAGACCTGTTTATAAAGCCCTTTGTTTGTTGATTCAATCCATCCCATCGGATAATCTTTTTCGGCGGGCGTGCGCGGAAATCCGTATACCCAATGACTCTTATATTCAAGCAAAGCAATTATGACAATCGGATTGATTGAATAATCTCTGCAAACTTTATATATAATTTCACTTCCGCTCATTAATCCATCTGAAGTCTCTTCGGAATAATAAGACAAATAACCTCCCGCTTGGTTTATCTCATTTTGGAGATCATAATCGGTAGCTGTCTTCGAAAAGACGATATATTCATCCGGCAGAATTTTCACTGCGGATTCATAGACACGGTCTTTCGGAGCGTTAATAAAGAGGTTGATGTTCGGATTTAAAAAACCGTTTGCCGAAATCGGTTGAGTACTCGAAATCTGGTCCGACGTTACCCCAAAACGATTGGCGATATTTTGCAGCGTATCTCCATTTTGAGTGACATATAACAGTTTCTCCGTATTGATCGACTCGAGATCCGGCAATACAACTTCGGTAGGAATTATTGTGATTTCTAAAGTCGGAATTAACGGTTGAATTTCGACGGGAACATAGGCTTTTACGGATGGGACGGGAGTAAAAGTGATATCGGCATTTATCGGTTCGATCGGTATCGTATTCCTCGGAGTAGGCATCAAAGTAGATATCGAGCGGAAGGGTGTTATATGACTTTTTTCTGTCGCTACCTGTTTCGCATTGTTGTCGGCTTTAATGGCTGTCTCGGTCGGTATCGGATAAGACGGCATTGTCAGAACAGGGGTTGAACTCCGATAAGGAATCGGTTGGTAGGTTTTTTGAACTTCCGCCAAGGGTAGATTTTTCGGAACAGAAGTCTCCATACCTATTTTTGTGATTTCAAAACGAATTGCCGCTTCTGTCAATTCAGCGGGTTTACTGACCGAACGTGTACAGGCGAACGAAGGGAACCCAACTAAAATGATCATTATGATCATTATTAAAAGACTAGTAGGATATTTCGCTCTCTTCGGTTTTGTAATACCAGGCTTCAACAATTTTGTCATCTTTTACCAGATAACCGTCATATATTGAACCGGTTGAAAAAGCTTCCCAACCGCTTAGGATCAAAGGATGTTTTGCATCAATCGGGACCCATTCCCCATTATACCTTCTCGCAATATGAACATGAGATCCGTCGGCTATGCCTCCTTCGCAGGAAGCATGACCGATTTTGTCCCCCGATTCTACTGTTCGGCCGGCTTCGATTCGATCTCGTTCCTCAATATGCAGATACAGGATCGACCAACCGGTTTGCATATTTGAATCTTCGTCTAAATCTTCGATGACCAAACCGCCTTTTGAATAAACAATTTTTCCGGGTGCCGAAGCGGTTACCCAAAGATTACTTTGACTGCATGCGATCGCATCCGGCGGAGCGAAATCAAGTGCTGACCAAGGAGTACCGGAAGACCAGCCATAATGGGGACCGCTGGTGAAAGACCATATTTCTCCGGCTGAAAAAGGTAATTGCAGATCCGGAAATGATTCCGGAGTATTCTCCCATGAGTAATTTTGCGAATCGATGCCGAATAGATTTCGATAAGTCATCGCAAAACCGAACTCCGAAACTGCATAGACCCAATCATCCTTTCCGTATATTTGACTGAACAGATACTGAATGGCTGCGGTTCCGGCATTTATATTGTTGTTTACGGCAACAACGGTGTCGTCATTCAAGATCCATTGATTGATCCGCTTATTTTTCCATTGATAGTACCCGTAATTTAATGTATCAGCTGCCCAATTTAATTGTCTTGAAAGGCTCTCGTAGCTTTTCCCGAGATATGCAATGACGCTTTTTTTCTGATGATCGTTGGGTTTGGAATTGGATATCGAAGCCGATTGGAATTCCATTAATGCAAGCAGCACTTTCGGATTGATCGAATTTTCCGCGGATACCTGAAATAAAATTTCCATGCCCGTCCTGGGCGTAAATCGGACCGGTGATTCTTTTGAAGAATCTTTTTGTGTTTTCGGCAAAGGAGTGGGTGTCGGTTCAAGGTAGGAACTCAGATAACTTTTCGGATGATCAGAAAGGAAATCTTCGGGTTGAAAAGAAACCGAAGGAGGTCCGTATACTAATTCGGCATCCGGTAAAATAAGAAACCCTTTATCTCGAATATCTTGCGTTTGCGGAGGAATTGTGATTTTTTGTCCGACGGAAATAATATCCGGATTGATCAGATTGTTGGCTTCGATAAGCGATTTTTTAGAGACTTGGAAAGTCGTGGCGATTTTGGAAATCGTATCTCCTTCCATAATTTCGTATTCAACCGATTCAAGACGTAAGGTCGGAATGGCATCCAATTGAAATACCGGATGAGTGGGAAGCGCCAGAGAAGAATTCATTTTTGGTTTGGGGGTTGAAGTCGGAATCAGAGTGGGTTCGGGTGTTTCCGAGAGGTTCATAGCGACGACTGCGGATAAACTGGCGATGGGACCATTCAAATCCAGCGGAGTGATTTCGCTGGTGGGTGCTTCCGGCATACATCCCGAAGGAAGAATTAATAAGAAGAAGAATAAAAAAAAGAGTAAAGATGTACCGTAAAAAATCTTCATTTATTGATCAAATCACAAGATTATTGATTTTTAAATGCCAAAGGACGACCGCCTAACAAATGAAAATGTAAATGAAAAACAGTTTGACCGGCATCCGGTCCGTCATTGACTATGATGCGATAACCACTTTGATCTATCCCCAATTGCTTAGCAATTTTTGCCCCGACAAGCAAAATATAACCCAGCAACTCTTTATCGGATTCCGCACAGTCATTCAAGTCCAAATAATGACCGTTCGGAACCATCAAAATATGGACAGGTGCCACCGGCGAGAGATCTTTGAAGGCTGTGACAAATTCATCCTGATAAACAATTTCCGAGGAAATTTCTCCTTTTGCGATTTTGCAAAAAATACAATCCGAATCAAAATTTCTCATGGTTGCACTCCTAATTCTCCTAATTTCGGTTTGCATACAATATCATAATATTCTAATTCCGTTTCCCGATTCGCCAGGATTTGTTCTTTCGCGGCCTTTCCGATTTGACGAACGGTATCAATATGCTGACTGACATCCGTATCCCAATATCTGGGAATCACAAAAAGAGGATCTTGTAATCCATCCGCCAGGTAGGAAGGTCGAGCGGGGTCTGTTTCATCACACAGCGGGACCCAATTGTACATAACAGGACCCCGTGGACTGACTGTAAAACCGACTTCATATCCGAGTTCCTTTGCGATTTCAATAGGCCGAAAACCAAAATTTCCACCGGGCCAGATAATGGCTTTCGGAATTTTACCGAAATGTTGTTGAATTCGATCGATGGAACCTTTCAGTTCATTGTAAATAAACTCATCCGATGATGCATCCGTCATGTTTTCGTTATGCACAACGCCGTGTGCTTGGTGATCCACATACCCTTCCGCTTCCACTTGTGCATTTTCGTCCCACAGCTCTTGCGTGGTATCGTCGGAACTGATCCATCCATTAATGACTTTCCAACCGTATTGCTGGTAAAAAGGAAGGAAATGATCAGCAAAATATGAGCCATGATGTCGATCATCCACAATTAATAGAACGGAACGAGGCGGGATGTAATCGTTGTATTTCGCGATTTGTTTATTTTTTTCAGACGAAATCTGATTATCCAGAGTAACTGAAGATTCGTCTCCCTGAACGATTGAGTGATACATTACGACCATTACGACGGTTCCGGGTTCGGCCTTCCCTGCCGACCACCGGTTCTTTAAAAACTCGCAGGTGTCCGCTATATATGTATGGGGTGTGTCCAGTTTATTTAATAAATCGGTTGTAAAGGTCGCCGGTAATGCGGGAGGGGTTCGGTTGGGATCCGGCGTCGGAGCCGGCAATTCGGTATCTTGAATATTCGTTTCGGACAGCTCAGCAACTTGCGTCGTTATCTCCGTATTCTCAGGCAAGATTGTTTGTTGAATAGAAGCATTTGCGGTCGCTAAGACATTTGCAAAAATTTGGGTCTGATCCGGTTGGGGTGTTTGCGATGAGGAACTGTTCTGTAATGACGAGGAATTCGGAGTGTTGCAACCGGTGAGGAACAAAAAAATGAGAAATAATAAAGAAGTTCGAAAAACGGTAACAAAAGAGTATTTTAATTGACGCACGGAACCTATCCTATCCTTCATTAAGAAGTCAAATCATTTTGAAATATTATAAATTATTTTCCGGTTCCAAAACTTACTTATCAAATGAAAGAACTATCCATTTGAGGGACGGTTAATCTTATGATTGCGAAATTTACACATCCGAGGGTATTTCTATGATTGTGAAAATCCTTTATGCTAAAATAAAACCCATGGGTGAAAAAATCGTTGCGACAAATCGAAAAGCAAAATTCGAATATTTTATATTGGAAACTTTCGAAGCCGGTATTGTTTTAAAAGGCACCGAAATAAAATCGGTTCGTGCAGGTCAAATCAGCTTAGCCGATGCGTATGTTCAAATCAATGACGGGAAAGAAGCTTGGTTAATGAATGCTCATATCGCACCTTACGACCCCGCTAATCGTTACAATCACGATCCGCTGAGACCGAGAAAATTGTTACTTAATAAACGTGAAATCCGAAATATTTGGAACAGCATCCGGTTGAAAGGGATGACGATTATTCCGACAAAAGTGTATCTTTCGCACGGGTTGGCAAAAGTGGAAATAGGAATCGCCAAAGGGAAAAAACTATACGATAAACGAGAAGCGATTGCAAAACGAGATGCAGATCGAGAGCGAGCGAGGCGTGATGAGTAAAGTTATGCGAGAGAATAAAATAAATCGTCGAGATTTTTTAAAGATTGCGACAATTTCGGGCGGAGCTTTATTGATTCCGAAAAACGTTCACTCGTATTTTGATTTTGCAGCTCAATTGGATACTTTTCCTCAGTCCGAATTTATCGGACGAAATTGTTTAAGCGGGATTATGAATTTTCGAGTCAAGCCGGAAGCGGATGCCGAAATCAATAAAAGCGTATATGAAGATTTCCTTTTCCCGATATACCGGGAAGTTGTGGGAGAAGCACCGGCAGGAACATATAATGCCACTTGGTTTGAAACTCCCTATGGGTATGTTTATTCTCCGGGTGTGCAATTGGTAAAAAATGAGCCGAATGTTCCGGAAACCGCTTTACCCGATTCAAGTATCGGGAAAGGATTTTGGGGAGTGGTTACAGTCCCTTATGTTAATTTAATATTCGGAAAAGATCCGGTTTCCCCATGGTATATTTCTATAAAAGATCACAATCCCAAGCTTTATTACGATCAAATATTTTGGATTGACGAAATCAAAACTGCTTCGGATGGGACTATTCTTTATCGGGCGAATGAGCTTTACGGAACTTATGGCGACATTGTCTATGCGGATGCTCGGGCAATTCGAAAAATCACGGATGAAGAAGTGGCACCGATTCATCCCGAAGTAGAAAATAAACGAATTTATGTGAACCTGACTTATCAGACACTAACGTGCTATGAGAACGATGTGGAAGTTTATTTCTGCCGTATTTCCTCAGGAGCTATGTATACAAATGAAGGGGTGCTTACGGATAGATATGCCACACCTACCGGGAATCATCATCCGTGGAGAAAATCGATTTCGTTGCATATGTCCGGCAGTTTGACCGGTTCCGGTTGGGATACTCCCGGAGTACCTTGGAATGTCATATTTGCTACCGGCGGCGCTTCAATCCATGGTGTTTTTTGGCATAACGCGTTTGGAACTCCGCGATCGCACGGGTGTGTCAATGCAAAACCGGACGATGCGAAATGGATCTGGCGTTGGGTAAAACCGGAAGTCGGTTTGGATCCCGGCGATATTACCGTATCCGGAGACGTGGGGACTTTAATTGAGGTCAAAAACTGATGGATATAAACCCCCGAACTTTCTTATTGATTTTTCGAAAAAACAATGGGAACAGATAAGTTATCCTTGCTTTTTAAACGCTTCTATATCTTGATCTTTGCTTTCGCTTTTTCTCTTTATACCGGTTTGGCGTTTCTGGCACCGGTATTAATGCATTATGATTTGATCCTTCCGGGAAAGTTGATATATAAGTTTTTCGGTTTTTTTTGTCATCAACTTCCTTACCGATCTTTTTTTCTGTTCGGGGAGCAGGCATTTTATCCGCTTGCATCGGCGAATATGGATCGCAGTATCATCACTTTTGAAGAAGCAACCCAAAATGCGAAAATGGATTTTTTTGATTTGAAATCTTTTGTCGGGAATCCGCAGATGGGCTATAAGGTTGCTCTATGCCAACGGGATATTGCCATTTATCTTGCCATTGTTCTTTTCTGCTTTATTTTTTTGATTTCAAACTATCATATTCCCAGATTGCATTGGATCCTGTGGATTATTATCGGATTGGTTCCGATCGGATTAGACGGCTTTTCACAATTGTTTGCTGCGATCAACCCCGCTGTTTTCCCCGCCAGAGAAAGTACGCCTATTTTGCGTGTAATCACCGGCGCGATGTTTGGGTTCAATACGGCGTGGTTTTTATTTCCTTATTTGGATAAAAAATTAAAAGAGGATGAAGCATGACCTTGGTTAAGGAATCAAACGGATTACGATATTATCAGTTTGAAGAATTCGCAAAATTGGGAGTTAAGCACGGTTTCTTTACCCGATTGGGAGGAGTCAGCCCGGTTCCTTTTCATTCTCTCAATATGGCTACAACGGTCGGCGACAGTAATGAAAATGTCCTTGAAAATTTGAACCGAATGTTTCAAGTTTTTAATCTTGATCTATCTACTCGTTATGACGGATGGCAGGTTCACAGTTCCACAACGATCTGCGTGAAGTCATCAAGAGATGTTCGAACCCGAACTATTCGCGGGGATGCACTATTGACCGATAACCCGGATGTCACACTGGTTATGCGCTTTGGCGATTGTGTCCCCGTTATTTTAATGGATCCGATATTTCGTGTAGCCGGAATCTATCATGCGGGCTGGAAAGGAACCGTTAAGAAAATCGGAAAAAATGTGGTGGAAAATATGGTCAAAGTCTACGGATGCAATCCGCAAAATATCATAGCGGGAATAGGTCCGTCAATCGGACCGGATCATTTTGTCGTTCAGCAAGATGTTTCCGACCAATTTATTAAAGCATTTCCAAAAGACTTGGATAAAATTCAAATACGGGCAGGAGACGAGGTTCGTTACAACTTGTGGGAAGCAAATGAATTAACTTTATCGGATGCGGGTGTAAAAACGATAAAAAGGATGGATATTTGTACGGTATGTCATAAGGATGAATGGTTTTCACATCGAGGAGATCATGGAAAAACGGGGCGATTCGGCGTATTAATTTCGATGGCCGGGATGGAATGATGACAGAAATCAACAAAGAACAAATTAGAAACAACTTGTCGGAAATACAACAAAAAATTGATCAGGCTGCCGCTAAAAGCGGTAGAAAATCTTCGGAAATTTCTCTGATGGCTGTGACAAAGAAAAAATCGGCGGAGGTGATTCGATGCCTGAT
>JALHEL010000481.1 GCA_022837205.1 Leptolinea sp. | reverse complement strand
CCAGTAATCCGCTATTGAGCAGTTTTTTCACCGTCTTTGTATCGCTTGTGAAACGGCGGTTGTGATAAACGGTGAGGATTTTTCCCTGTTTTTCCGATAATTCTATTAATTCGTCGGCCTCGGCAACGGTTACAGTAAACGGCTTTTCCACCATAACATGCTTACCGGCGAGCAAAGCCTCTTTTGCCCAACGGAAATGGTCGGTATTGGGCGACGCCACTATAGCTAAATCAATATCGAGATCACCGATAATTCCCTGTCCGTCAGGAACAACAACCGTCGAGGGATATTTTTTATTGATCATCTCGATACGGTCGGGCCTGCCGGTGCTTATTTTGGTAAGTTCGTAACCATCCACCACACCGACAAACGGTGCGTGGAAAACTCTACCGGATAATCCGTATCCGATAATGCCTGTGCGAATGATAGTTGACATATTTGTCGGGTTTAAATCGATTAGATATTCAAAGATAATCAATTAATTCGACAAAAGAAACTCCACAAGCTTACGTGTAGCTATCGCCCGATGGCTGATTTTATTTTTTTCGTCGTCGCCCAATTCGGCAAACGTCTTGTTGTAGCCGTCAGGAAGAAAAACAGGATCATAACCAAATCCGGCCGTTCCGCGTTTCTCTTCGATAATCCGGCCCTTTATCTCGCCTTCGAAGAGACGCTTCTCTCCATTCAGCAATAAGGCAATAACGGTTCTGAACCGTGCTTTTCTATCTCTTTTGCCCTGCAACTCATGCAGCAACTTGTCCATGTTATCCTGCGGGTCACAAGCTTCGCCGGCGTACCGCGACGAATAGACACCGGGCACTCCGTCAAGCGCATCCACCTCCAGGCCGGTATCATCGGCAAAGCAATCGAATCCGAATGTATCTTTTATAAACTGTGCCTTCAGCAATGCATTTTCTTCGAGTGTTGTTCCGGTCTCGGGGATTTCTTCGCGACAATGGATATCCGAGAGGCTTAAAATCTCTATTTTGCCGGCAGTTATCTTCCGGATCTCGTGGAGTTTATGCTTGTTATTGGTGGCGAATACTATTTTCATTTGTGCAATCGTTTCTGTTCTTTCATTTTTTGGCGTCGTTCATGCTCCCGTCGTTTCAGTTCTTCTTTTCGGGCTTTTTCCCTTTGCTTCAATTCACGTTCGCGTTGTTTTACCAGTTCTTTGCGGGACTGTTCACGCTCTTTCAATATTCTTTCCCTGTCCCTTTTGGATAAAACGTTATCGGTTTGTTTGAGCGCTTCTTCCGCTTTTCTTTCCAGTTCTGCCCGGCGTTGCTCAACGGTCAACCGGTCAGGCTGTTTTGGCGTTTGCTGTTGTAAAACGACGATCGGTCCATCGTTTTTCTCAGGTTCCAAAGGTACTGTTTTTTCTGTCTCGGCCATAATTTCCGGCCCTTTTATCGGAACAATCATCCGG
>JALHEL010000065.1 GCA_022837205.1 Leptolinea sp. | reverse complement strand
CCGTGGACTCAAATGCAAATTTTCGCAGCGCTGCGGCAACTTCTGGTGACACGGAGATGTTCAACTTTTTCTTTTCAGTCTCCATGATCTCTATGTATCCCACTTTTCAGCTATAAAACTTTTCCTCTCTTTAGACACTTAGAGAGCAGAAGAGTTAAATAGCTTCCAGGCCTATAGGGTATTGGTGAGTTGAGATGAATGGAAAGAAACTCGTCTACCAAGTTGAAAGCCCAAAAACGCAAAGCACCGACGCTGTAAAAGCCCTTCTTGCCTACAAGAAAGTCGCGAGCGACCCACTACCGAACGAGGTCAGCCTGGATGGTGGTCGACTGATGCTGGTTCTGAGCAACAAGAAAGATGCATTTTACACCGTGACCTCGCGGGCCTGCTCTTGCCCTGCCGCGACATATCATCACGGACCATGCAAGCATCAGAGAAAGTACTTCCCTCAACCAAAGGAGAGCAGGGAGGAGCTTGAGGCCGAAGGAGAAGCGATCCTTGTGGCCCACCACAATATCGTGAAGAGGCTGGCCAGACCGCCGGAGAGCAGCATTAGGGACAGCCTGCCAGGATGGCCCGGCGGCGCGCACGGCCCGTTAGATAAGTGTGAGGGGGTGGCCTGAATGTTTACTTTCGCCCCACACAATAGATTTATTTATTTTTTGGGAGTACTATCATCGTACATGGACTTCAAAACCTGCAAAAGGTGCAGCTACAAATGGCAACCAAGCGGTGCCCAGGCTGCAAGTCTCAGTATTGGGATACAGAGAAAACCAGGATTAGCAGAAAGTATCTAGAGGAGTAGGGATGGAAGGAACTTATGATCAGACCTTCTCTCTTATGTATAGTAGGAGCGAGGCATTTCAAGAAGCTCAGACACGAATCTTAAAGCTAGTCAAATATCGTTTAAAAGTAAATAAACTTAATTTAAAGTATTTATATAAAACGAATGATTTTACCAGTAATGAAAGCATAGCTGTACGGAAAACTCTCTGTCCCAAATGTCTAGAAAATCAGAAAGAATGTGAAAATGATAGAGATAGCAGGCGGCGGTATGGTTGTAAAATCTTATCCCAAGCGACGGGGGAAAATGTACGACTATATTATCCTTCCCAGAATGATTTACCTGTTCGGAAAGAGCAAATTAAACGAGGCCTCATTCAGACCGTAGCCAGGGCTCCTGGTATTACTCAGAATCAGCTCTTAAACTCTGTGCGCGGAAATCGTCAGCTAATACGCGACTGCTTAAAGGAGCTTACTATTCGCGGTTTACTTCGCTTCTCAGAGCAGATGGAGAAGAATCGGCGGGTTAAGAGGTATTACATTGTTTTTGATTAGACCATTACAAGGTCTCTTGAATCCGGTTTCATTTTTCCCTATGTTATTAATGAGAGGGAGGAATAAACTCTCTGGGTTAACGGCTGGCCCAGTAAATCAGACGGTTCATTTTCAAGGTGGTTAATTTGAGTAGATTTATGGATCTTCTAAAGCGGATACCTCCTGGCAAAGGTGAAATTCCTGAGGTATTATTAAAACAGTTAGATTGTGCTGCGTCGAGCATAATAAATAGTCGTGCTGGGCAGTATGATATTACCGAAGAAGATAGGCAGAATTATGATATAAGCTACAATGAGTATGATCCTGATGCCTGCAGTCCTCCGGGAAGATGGGGCTTACTGGATAAATGGCCTCTTCAGCTAGGGGATTTAGCGATATTCAAAAGTGAGGACTCAGAATTTTGGTATCTAGGGATAAGCTCAGGATCTAATCCTTATCTAATGCTAAGATGTGGATCTAAAGAAGAAATTTTAGAAGAAGGGGAGCGGCTTAATGAGTATCGAAAATCCGAAGGTGAAGAGGGCCTTGAGGATGAGGTTATGAGATTGGTTGATAGTTATAGAGATAAGGCAAATATGAACATAGGCAGGAAGTAGGAAGGAGGTTATCGATGGTTCAATCTATAACAGAAGCCTATCCTGAGGAGATTGCTACAGAGCTTTATCAAATCGGGTCACGGCTTCGTATTCTTTCTGAGTTTTCGCGTAGCCAAGC
Organism: Leptolinea sp.; assembly: GCA_022837205.1. GTDB lineage: Bacteria > Chloroflexota > Anaerolineae > Anaerolineales > Anaerolineaceae > Flexilinea. The sequence goes on along the minus strand of JALHEL010000065.1, from coordinate 5,955 downwards.
CCTTAAAATGAAAGCTCAGGACAAACAGACAGAATTTTATAATGGATATAACCTCCTCCTGGAGGCCTCCAAGATCTGTGAGGATCTGGGCCAGGGCTTCCTAGAAATAGCCTAACTTATTTCTACATTTATAATTTAAACTGGATTTTTTACTTAGCTAAGGTTTAGTGGACGGTTTTTTTTCTAAAAAAAGTGATTCCCATGACCACACTTACGTTACAGGGTAAATACGTTCTGCTTCAAGCTGAAAATGCGAAGCTGCGAAGGATCTTAAGAAAAGTGGGAGATGCTTTTTCCTTTTGGAGAGAGCTAGCTCTGCACTGCCAAGCGGAAAGAGATCTTCTCCAGGAGCGGCTCCATGAGGATCTAGGCCAGGCCGGGAGGGAGGCTTAAATGAGAGATCCTGATTGTGCCTCCTGCGGTAACCGTACTTATTGTAACATTGAGGCGGGTCGTCGTATAGGTCTAGCTTGTCTCCAATATGGCCCTAGTAAGGAGATCTGCAATAAGTGTTGCTTGGAGGATGTATGCGCTTTTAACTGGAGGGTAGAATGATCTCTGAGGTTCACCGCCAGCAGCTCCAGTTCAAATACGGGCTCCCAGAAGCTCTGGTTCAATCCCTGGAAGAGAGCGGGGAGGTATCCTCCCTCTCTCCCTCAGAGGTTCGCGACCACCTAGGGAGGGGGGATATAGACTCCTCAGGCTTTAGGCTTCAATATCCAGGAAATGGGGCCAGTACAATAAGACTAGATATTCCTCCTGTCAATGGAGACGGCAAAGCCCAGAAGTACCTCCGAAGGGCTGGGGAGCCTAACTCTCTCTTCAATCCTGGGGTAGATCTCTTCCAGGTCGGGGAGCTTTGGATAGTTGAAGGCGAGCTTAAAGCCCTCTGTGGCCATGCTCAGGGCCTTCCTGTAGTTGGCCTCTCAGGAGTTTACAACTGGAGGACCTCAGGCCCAGAGGCTGAATTACTGGCTGATGGGGAGAAGCAGAAAGATGATGAGGCTCTCCTTCCAGAGCTGGCCCAGGTGGACTGGAGCGGGAAGAAGTTCATTCTCCTTTACGATTCAGATATAGTCCCAGATCATAGGGCCAGGGATGCTTTCCCCAGGCTGGCAGAGCAGCTTTACAGGCTGGGCGCTGAAGAGGTAAGGATTTTTTCACTCCCACCAGGAGACAAGGGCCAAAAAGTGGGCCTAGATGATTTTATTCTGGCCAGAGGCCCAGAGCAGGCCATCCAGGACCTTCAGAAGATCAAAGACCGAACAGAGCCTTACCTTCCTATAAGGGCCGGGGCTCTAAAGTATGCAGAGAGGCTCATCTCCCTAGGCCTGGAGGATAAACAAAAGGCGGCTATTGCTTATCTGGGAGCTAAAGGTAAGTTCATGGCTGGAGCCTGGCTCAAAGAGAAAGGACTACTCCAGAAGGACATAACTCCTCTCCTTCAGGAAGCAAAGGAGAAGTTAGCCCAGCTTCAAGTAAAGCCCAGGACCTCCTCCAGCTCCCAGGCCGGGGGAGATTTCCAGCTAGGGCCGGAATATGCTCAGGTTAAAGCTCTACTCCAACCTCACGTAGATGAGTATGGTTTAGATGAATTAGGCAGGATTGGAAAAATAGAATGGAAACCATTACCTGACGGCACATATGAACCAGTTCTAAAACATATCTGTAATTTTGCAGCATGGCCGATACGGGAAATACTCAAAGACTCAGGGAGTGGAACTCCAGAGCGATACCTGGAGCTTCAAGGCCTCCTCCTGGGAGGGGCTCCCCTCAGAGCTGCTAAAATCTCTCTCCCAGACTTTCTGGAGAAAAACTCCTGGGCGGGCCAGCTCTGGGGAGCTAAGGCTGGTATTAAGCCAAACAGGGAGAAGGATCTGAGATATGTTATCCAACTAATGGCCAGGGAGATCCCAATAAGTACAATCTATTCTCATGTAGGATGGAGAGAGGTAAACAGATCCTGGATATACCTACATGCAAGAGGAGCGATAGGCCCAGGCTCTGAGAATGTAGAGGTAGAGATCTCCGAAAGGCTCAGGCAGTACTCCCTCCCAATAGAGACAGGAGACATTAAAGAAGCTTTGAAAACTTCCCTTTCCCTCCTGGAGCTGGGGCCTAAGAAGCTCATGTATCCTCTCCTGGCCGTGATATATCTGGCTCCTCTCTGTGAGCCTCTAAGACAAGCGGGAATAGAGCCCTCTCTCCTTTCCTATATCTGGGGAGTCTCAGGATCTAAAAAGAGCACCTTAATCGCTCTCTTGCTCTCCCATTTTGGAAACTTTGAACATACAGGTCTTCCTGCTAGCTTCAGGGATACGGCAAATTCCATAGAAAAACTGGCCTTCCTAGCAAAGGATACGGTCCTAGCTGTAGATGATCTCTACCCAGCCAGAGAGCCCAGGGAACGGGCAAAGCTGGAGGGAGTACTGGAGCACCTTTCCAGAAACCAGGGAGATAGAACAGGTAAAGGCAGGATGAAAGCGGATACCTCTCTAAGGGAAGGGCTTCCTCCAAAGGGCCTGGCCCTTTGCTCGGGGGAGATAATGCCTTTATCAGGCTCTTCCCTGGCCAGGAACTTTGTCCATAAGCTCCAGAAGGGAGACATAGACTCAAAGAAGCTTACTCAGGTCCAGACTCAGAAGGTTCTCCTTTCCCAGGCCATGAGGGGCTATCTGGAATGGCTAGCTCCCCAAATGGGAGATCTCCCTGGCCAGCTCAAAGAGGCTTTTATTCTTCTCAGAAGTAAGGCCTCTGCAAAAGCAACAATACAAACCAGACATAGTAGACTAAATGAAGCGATCTCTCATCTCCATTTAGGCCTAAATTCTTTCTTTAGCTTTGCCGTATTTCAGGGAGCCATATCTGAGAATGAGGGGAAGAAGATCCTCCAGGAAGCCTGGGAGGTATTCAATCAAATAGCAGATGAGCAGGCTCTCCAGGAACAGGCCGGGGAGCCTTCCAAGAAGATCGCAGAGGCTTCCATGGAGCTGGAAGCTCAGAGGAGAATCTACTGGGCAGATATGGAAGATACTCCAGGTTTTTTGGAAGGAGCGGTTAAGGTAGGCTGGAAGGATGAGGATCGAGGAATCTATTATGCGAACCTAGGAACTCTTCTCAAAGAGGTAAACCAACACCTTAGAGGCCAAGGAGAGTTTCTCTCCCTTTCTAAAGTGGATTTTATCAGCTATCTTAACCAAAAAGGGCTATTAGTGGAAAAAGACAAAGACAAAAATCAAAAGACTGTATGGATAAATGATAATTCTAGTGAGAAGAAAGCCAGAAAACTTTACGCTATTTCTGTTAAGTTCTTTGAATTTGAAGGGGAGAAAGAGAATGAGGATTAACTGTCTAAACAGAGGTAAGGGAGGTAAGAAAACATGGAAGAGGTAAGAGAAATAATCAATACCAATCAATCAATTCTTACCTCTCTTACCTCCCTTACCTCATTTTATACCCTCGCGTGTATAGGTCAAAAGTTTTCGGCACGGTATAGTAAATTTCTAAATTCGCTCTCCATAAGCTATGTTTTTAGAGGTAAGAGAGGTAAGGAGGTAAGAATAAATATTCTGATATCTGTTTCTCTCTTACCTCTAATTTGGGCCAGAGGTAAGGGTAAGGCTACTGATAAGGATAGGCTCTTACCTCTACTTGGAGGTAAGATATGAGCGGTGTTATCCTCTGGCTCCCAGGAGAGACAGCCCTAGCTCCTCTAGTTGAAAAGTCAATCCTTAAAAAGAGATCATCTCAGGCTATCCTCTCTCAGGATCAAGGGGAGGTTTTGTCCAATTCTGTCCCATTGTCTCACGTGTATATCGAGGCTGACACTCCCCAGGCCTGGAAGGATGCTCTCCAGGAGATAAGGGCTGCGGGAATCTGTGGCCTAGACCTGGAGACAACGGGCTTAGATCCTCTCTCCTCCAGGGCCAGGCTTTGTCAGCTCTCTCTTCCATCAGGGCGGGTTTATGTGGCTGACCTCTGGGAGCTGGGCCGGGAAGGGGCTTCCCCTCTCCAAGACCTGGGCCAGCTTTCGGAACGTTCCGACATAAAAAAGGTAGGCCATAACCTGAAGTTCGACCTCTCCTTTATCCAGGCCTCCCAGAACCGAAGGCTGAAAATGTCAAACCTATTTGATACCATGCTGGCCTCCCAGGTTTGCTGGGCTGGATATGACTCCTTACAGAGAGCCGATAAAGCCACTAAGAACTTTTGGAAAACTAAAACTCCTGAGCAGTCTCTCAAAGCCTTAGCAGAGAGACACTTAGGAATATCTCTCTCCAAAGAGTTCCAGGCCTCAAACTGGGGAGCGGATACTCTGAGCCCAGAGCAGAAGGTTTACGCGGCCAAAGATGTTAAGGTGCTTCTTCCTCTCCATGAAATCCTCATGGAGCTTCTCCAAAAGAATAAGCTGGAGCATATAGCAGAGCTGGAGTTCACGGCTCTTCCCTCTGTTATCGAGATGGAGCTTACAGGTCTCCCTCTGGATACTCAGGCCTGTAGATCCTTGATGGAGCAGAAGAAAACCCAGGCCCAGGTTCTTCTCCAGAAGCTTCAGGCTGAAGCTCAGAAGGCAGGTTTTGAAGCCAGGAGGAAGAAAGGAACGAAGTACTCTCCTCTGTTGAATCCAGCCAGCTCTCAGGATGTCTTAGTCTTCCTCCAGGCCCAGGGCTACGATATCAGCTCTACGGGGGAGGCAGCTCTCAAAGAGCTGGCTTTTAATGGCTGCTCCTGGGCTGGAGATCTCCTCCAATACAGGAAGACCTCCAAACAGGCTAATGATTTTCTGGAGAAATGGCTCTTAAAGCTCTCTCCCATAGATAACAGGCTACATGGCCAGTACTTCCAACTCTCTACCAGAGCGGGGAGGTTTAGCTCCAGGGAGCCTAATATTCAACAAGTCCCAAAGAGAGGAGAGGAAGGCCTGGCTATAAGGAGGCTGTTTAGGGCTCCTCCTGGGAAGAAGCTGGTTAAGGCTGATCTCTCAGGTATTGAGCTTAGAATCATGGCCAGGCTCTCCCAGGATAAGACCATGATAGAGGCCTTCCAGGCCGGTCAGGATCTCCATAAACTTACGGCCAGTAAGATCTCAGGTCTTCCAATAGAGCAGATAACAAAGGCCCAGAGGCAGGGAGCAAAGGCTGTAAACTTCCTCCTTATCTATGGAGGTCAGCCTGAGCTTCTCCAAAAGAGAGCCAAAGAGACTTATGGGGTAGATATGAGCCTGGAGGAAGCTAAAGAGGCTCATAGAAAGTTCTTCCAGACTTACCCAGAGGTAGCGGCTTTCCATGAAAAACAACGAACCTTAAAGAGGCTCCCAAAGAACCACTACCTCCATAATTATGAAAAAGGATTCTATTCCAGGCAGGCAGTTACTACCCAAACCATCTCAGGCCGGAAAAGGATCTGGGGCCAGAGAGAGTATGGCTATACTCTAGCCTCCATAAATCAGCTCTACAATTCTCCCAGCCAGGGAACAGGGGCCGATCTCCTCAAGGCCATAATGGGAGAGGTTTATTCTTCCCTTCCTGATGAGGTTAAGATGATCGGCTCTGTTCACGATGAGCTTATCCTGGAGGCTCCAGAAGCTTTGGCCCAGGATATGGCCTCCCTGCTACTGGGGATAATGAGGCGAGTAGGCTCTGAGCTGCTCTCTCCTGTCCCTGTAGATGCTGAGGTTGAAGTCTTGGATAGCTGGGGTGGATAACCTAACCTCTCTTTTTTGGGTACAAATTGCAAAATATTATCCGTATTGTACAAATATTTATATGCTTTAATCGTAAATAGGACAAAACAGACGCTATTATGGATAACTAGACTGATAAACATAAGGTGATACAATGTCCGGGGCGACAAAACCAGACAAAATCCGACAGCTATCTCAGGAGCAGATGAATGCCATCGAGCATCTGCTGCAGGGCAAGAGTGATAGAGCCGTATCTGAGGCGGCGGGCGTGA
>JALHEL010000480.1 GCA_022837205.1 Leptolinea sp. | reverse complement strand
AATGAATTTGTTGTCAACATTAAAGACACGTCTGTTCTGAATGTAATTTCGGTCACCGAACTTTTCTTTATGTCAAAATCAGCCGCAGGAACTTATATGCGTTATTTTGAAGTCTTTTTTATTACCTGTGTAATTTATTTTGTTCTCACTTTTTCCGTAACCAGAATCTTGTTAGCCGTGGAAAAGAAACTCGAAGGACCGGAAACCTATATCATCCATGGATCTCAGACTGTTCCGGAAGCTGTAATTAAAGGTGAAATCCGATGAGTGAGTTTATTATCTCTGTTAATCATCTGCAAAAGAATTTCGGCGAGAATCAAGTCTTAAAAGACATTGATTTTTATGTAAAAAAAGGAGAAATAATCAGTATTATCGGTTCCTCCGGTTCGGGAAAATCCACTTTGCTCCGTTGTATTAATTTGCTGGAAAAACCCACTTCCGGCACAATCTCATTTCATGGCAAAGATATCCAATCCAAAGGTTTTTCGCTTTCCGAATATCGTTCAAAAGTCGGAATGGTTTTCCAAACCTTTAATTTATTTAATAATCTGACGGTTCTCGAAAATTGTGTTGTCGGCCAAATGAGTGTCAGTAAGATTGATCGAAAAACTGCCGAAGAAAAAGCATTGAGAATTTTAGCCTCCGTCGGTATGGCGCAATATATTGACGCAAAGCCCAAACAAATATCCGGCGGACAAAAACAACGCGTTGCAATCGCTCGTGCTTTGGCAATGGATCCAGAAGTTCTTTTATTCGATGAACCTACCAGTGCACTCGATCCTGAAATGGTCGGGGAAGTGCTCAATGTAATTCGTGATTTGGCAATTTCCGGATTGACGATGCTGATTGTTACTCATGAAATGAATTTTGCAAAAGATGTTTCCAGTCGGGTAATTTTCATGGATGACGGTGTGATCGTTGAAGATTCATCACCGGAAAAAATCTTTTCGGATCCCGAAAATGATCGAACTCGTGCTTTTCTGAAACGTATATTAAATCCCGAGAAAGATCCCGGCCTGCAATAAGTAATCAGCGGCAATAACTGAAAGCTAAACCATGAAGAAAGAGAAATTCATAGCGTTTCCGTTGTTCTTAATCTTAGCGATTGCTGCTGTTTGGGTAATCCTTTTCAAACCGATTCCGCGTCAGATCGGGCTGATTTTTAGGCAAGAAATCTATATCCTGCCTTTGATATTTTTATTGGCATTACTCCCGTCAATTCAGAAATCCGCCGCCTGGCAAGCGGTATATTATGCGGTCCTATTTACCGTTTGTCTTCTGCCTTTATCGGGTCTGTGGAATTCCGGTATTTCGGATCAATACATATTCGGCAGTTCAATACCCTGGTCGGATGCCTTTACTCATCATCTGAATACTTTACGATTCCTATATGGGCAAACCATGGGACAATCGACGGCTGTTCGTCCCCTTTCTGTTTCT
>JALHEL010000479.1 GCA_022837205.1 Leptolinea sp. | reverse complement strand
ATGGAGATGATTTAACCACCACAACGGGTCCAAAGTGGGAATTTCAGAGGTGCTGCCTTGTTGCCAATCTAGCCACCAAAAATCAACCCCTTGCTCTTCAAGGGGATGCAGTAATTGATTGAAATATGCAGCAGCAAATTGCGGATTTGTGATATCAAATGGGATTGGTGATTTTGTGGATGGGTCAATACCCATTGCTTTTGCAACAGGTGCATAACGCTCTTCGTGAGGGAAAATGCCTTCGGCGGGGTGAAGATTCAGCGTAACTGCCAGACCTTGCCTGTGAAGCCACTCCAGCAGTTCTTTTGGATTAGGGAAAAGGGTGTGATTCCAACTGAACCCCGTCCAGCCGGTGCAGGCGTTCCCTGTTTCGATGATATGCCAGTCCATATCCAGTACGAAAACCGATAGGGGAATCTGAAGATCATGAAACTTCAATATTAGCTCTTTTACATCCCCCTGTGAGTATTCCCAAAAACGCGACCACCAGTTGCCCAGCATAAAGCGCGGGATCAAGGGAACGTTACCTGCGATTTTTAGATAATCCTGCATGGCTGATTTGTAAGCATGCCCCGAAGCCAAAAAATAAAGATCTTGGTAGCCATCGTTCTTTGGTCTGGGTTCCATCCAACCGGAAGAATTGAATATCAGACTTTTTGTATCATCCAGCAGTACCCATCCGGAACGGGATAGAAAACCGGGTTGTAGATGGATCGGACCCTTCGTTTCATCCAATGTTCTGGTCGTTCCAGGTAAAATGCCGGGATTGGGATTGCCATAACGAAATTTTATGTTGGTGTCTTTGATGAGAATACTCAAATTTTTTGCGGACAACCCGCAAGAAGAATTGTGATAATCTAGAACCAGATGTTCAGTCTCCAGATGGAAAAAATCCTTCGAAGCGATTGCATCTATGGATGGGGTAGGTTGATTGCGATACCAAAATTGTTGTGATGGGTGATCCTCAAAGGATCCGTTTGGGCTGTACTCAATGCGAATGAAGCGAGAAGTAAGGATAGAAAAGCGAGTATTGGAGAAAGAAAAAACTGATTTTGGATTCGCAATGGCTTGTTCTTGAAAATCATCTTTCATTTTCTGATCCATAGCCTCAATTTTAATCTTGACATTTATAAATTTAATGCTATGCTGATACTTAATTCACTAAATAAACTAACTAATATTATCATGAATTCGATCCAACGTGCAAATCGCGACCTCATGCGAGGTATTAATCGTTCTGTTATATTAAACGTGATTAAAATTCATGGACCCATTTCACGAGCCGATATTGCACATATGACCGGATTGAGCCCGGCGACGGTCACTTCCATAACCGGATTGTTAATTGAAGAAGATCTGATCTTTGAAAAATCCACTGGCGATTCCAGCGGCGGGAGACCCCCGATTTTACTGGCGTTGAATCCGCAGGGTGGGTTTGTCATTGGA
>JALHEL010000478.1 GCA_022837205.1 Leptolinea sp. | reverse complement strand
ACGATCGCGTAATCCGGCTGATCCGTAAACAGCGATTATTCGATTCGGTGGAATGCCGGAATCTTCGGATATCGGAAGCATTGCGCGGGCGGAATCAAGGGCGACAGCCAATGCATTCGGCGTATGGGCAAAATCGACCATCGCAGTAAAATTCTGACCGCAGTCGATCACTTCCATGCGGCCCGAAATTGCCGAAACCTCCTGAACGCCTTGCGCCGCTTTCTCCGGTGATATGCCCAATCCGTAAACGGCTGCGGTCATCGCTGCCAAAATATTTGCACAGTTATAAGTACCAATCAAATTGGATTGAACCGAAACAATTCGGTCTTCCGTATGATCTGGGAGATTTCGAAACAGAATTTCCGCTTTCAATCCCTTCGAAAAGGTGACAACCTTTTTAAGACTCACCTGAGAGACAAGTTCTTCTCCCGAGGCTGAATAACAGATTTTATGCGTATTGGGAATGATATCCGATAAATAGGTATAAGAAGCTTGATCATCATAGTTCAAGACCGCTAATGGCGCTATTTTCCTCGGATGCTGACCGAGAGCTTTGAATAACATCCCTTTTGCCGCAAAATATTCTTCTTTCGTTTTATGATAATCCAAATGTTCGTGAGTGATGTTTGTCACAATTGCGATATCAAAATCAATCGCAGCCACTCGATTCTGCGACAATCCGTGAGAGGTGACTTCACAAACGACATGGGTAATCCCTTCGTCTCGCATTTGTGCCAGATACCGTTGGATATCCGGACTTTCCGGTGTCGTCACATGAAAACCGGTATCGATCTCACGACCGTTGATAATCGCCGATACCGTTGAGATCAACCCGGCTTTCAAGCCGGCTTTCCTCAAAATATGATACATTAACGTGGCTGTGGTTGTTTTCCCGTCTGTTCCGGTGACACCGATCACCGCCATTTCATTGGAAGGAAAACGATAAAGAGCCGCGGCGGCATAAGCCATTGCCAAGCGCGGATTTTCTACACGGATGTATGGAACCGGAAGTTCGGTCGGCATATCATTCGAACCGATTACGGCGACGGCGCCGTTTTGAATGGCATTGGGGATGAAATTATGGCCGTCGGTATTGATCCCTTTCAAAGCGACGTAGATGCTTCCCGGGGTGACTTTCCTGGAATCAAAGGTGATATCTTCATAGGTGATGTCGGGTTTGTTGCCGGAGATACTTCTGATTTCTGGTAAAACGGTAAGACATTGGTTTAATTTGAGGCTGTAATGATTCATTACAGTTTTGCCCCCTTGTATTTATTTTATTGTTCTTATTTTACCAAATTCACTTTGTCTTTTCGGTAACAATTCGGAGCGATTATCTGAAAAATAATTTTTTTCAAGAAGATTGTCGTGTCTTTATAGGCTTTTTGACAGGATCAAAACAATATCTTTTAAAAGTCGCGTATGTTCGGTACAGGACGTCAGGAAC
>JALHEL010000477.1 GCA_022837205.1 Leptolinea sp. | reverse complement strand
GATTATCAGCTTTCCCCCGGATTTACGGATCGTGAACAGGGGGAAAAACAACTGGATGAATTTTTTGAGGAGGATCAAAGACTTTACAGAAATCTTTCCCGGTTGACGACCGTAATAGACGATGCAGAGGACGATCCGGGCGATGAAGCAGAAATTCACTCCTATCCGGAAGCGCATAACGGAATCCTCGAAGGGTTGACCGCCACAGAATGGTTTACTGCAGGCCGTCAGGCTGCTTCGGACAGGAGATGGGACGACGCCTTAAACGCTTTCAACAAAGCCATTGCCTTAAATCCGGAAAATGAGGAAATCTACTTCCATCGCGGTAATGTGTATGATGCCCTCGGCAATAACAAAAAAGCCGTCTCCAATTTTAATAAAGCCATTAAACTGAACCCGCTGTATGTCGATGCCTATCTAAGCCGCGCCTTTTCCTATAATAATCTTGCTCAGGCCAATCAGGCGCTTGCCGACATAAAAAAAGCCGCCAGACTGGGCAGTCTGCATGCGCAGAAATTTTTAAAAAAAAGCAACCTGGCATGGTAAGATTTGTCCATGCGGACATGTGATTTTACGAGTTGTCCGGATTTTGCAAACGGCGTTTGAATAACAACGGCACGGCTCATTCATCCCCGCACGTTATTATTGAATTTACTTGACACACATTTTGAATATAATTATACTTTCGACCGAAAAAGCTAAACGCCTGTGAAAAATTAAACGAAGGGAAATGCTTCCGATAATTTTTTGTGAAATTGGAACAGGTGATTTGTTTTTCAAGCAATATATTTTTATAAATAAATTCGAATCAAAGGAGAACATTATGAGAAAAACCATTATCGCAACGGTGATGATGATGCTATCGGCTTTTTTTATAACCACAGCACAGGCCGATATCCGTCCCGGTTCTTATACCGTCACACCCTTCATCGGGGGATTCATCTTCGAAGGAAATGAATACTACCGGGGATTTGACAATCAGAAAAACGGGAGAAATACTTTAGACGACACCTATGCCGTCGGATTGCGTGCAGGCTACAATTTCACGGAGAATCTGGGTTTGGAAGGGTTCTTCAGCTACATTCCCACCTCGCGAGATAATTTTATATGCTGTGACCGGAAAAAAGACAATGATCTCGATCTTTATTATTACGGGATCGAGGGGCTTTATCACTTCATGCCTTACGGCCGGTTGGTGCCTTTTGTGGCCGTCGGACTCGGGGGAATTCGCTACGATGCTCCGTCCGGTGAGGATAACGGCAATAAATTTGCCGTTGATTACGGGGCCGGAGTAAAATATTCTGTAACGGATAAAATAGACCTGCGCGCCGATGTCCGGCATGTTCTTCCGCTGAATGAAAGATACAACGATCTTCTCTACAGTTTTGGCGTTACCTTCTCGTTCGGCGGAGCCGAAAAAGGCAAAAAGCTGCTTGATATCAAATTC
>JALHEL010000476.1 GCA_022837205.1 Leptolinea sp. | reverse complement strand
AATAGGTGCTACCATTTTGCACGGTCCACACCAGGGAGCCCAGAAGTCTACGATCACTGGCAAAGTTGATTCGAGCACCGATTTCTTGAAGGCTGAATCGGTAACGTGAATTGGTTCATTCATTATAGTATCTCCTAATCTTTCGAAAACAAAACCTTTCCGAAATTGTACAGGATTTTTCAAAATCGGAAAGGTTTCTTACAAAATTTATATTCTTCTTACTTTGCTTTGACGGTGATGGTCTTTGGTTTGACTTCTTCGGCTTTTGGAAGGGTTAATTTCAAGATGCCATTCTTGAATTCAGCATTGGCTTTATCGGCGACGATCTGTGTAGGAAGGGTTACCGAGCGGCTGAAACTGCCGTATCTGCGTTCCTTGATATGGTAATCGGCTTCTTTGTTCTCGCGTTCCTGCTTTACTTCGCCTTTGATGGTCAGAACCTCGCCCGCGACTGAGATACTGATATCTTCCGGGCTGATACCAGGGATCGAAGCTTCGATAACTACATCATTTTCTGTCTGGTAAAGATCAAGATCGACAACCCCATACCCTTCAAAACCGGCTATGGACCGACCGAAATAGCTGTCGAGCATCCTATCCATCGTATCCCGTACGCTTACAATATCATAGAATGGATCGCTTTTCATTATCTTTGTCATTTCGACCTCCTTTTCTTGCAACAAGAAAGATACAACGCTTGTATTAATATCATACAAGCGTTGCATAGGAATTTTATAAAATTGCTTTATTTTCTACGATAATCATAAAATCGGTATCCTACCCCACGTTCGGTTAATATATACTTCGGATCGGAAGGATCTTTTTCCAATTTTTGCCGCAAATAATTAATATACAACCTTACGTAGTGAGGCTCATCTCGATATTCATATCCCCATACTCTTGAAAGGATCTGGTCGTATGTAAGCACCCACCCCGCATTTTGTACCAGATGGTAAAGCAGACGGTATTCTGTAGGGCGTAATTTTACCTGCTTCCCCTCCACCCAAATCTCACGCCGGTTGAAGTCAATCTTTAATCGGTCATCCACTTCGATCAATTCGTCGGTGCTAACGCTGGCAGATTCAATTCGCCGTAGAACCGCCTTCACGCGACTCACCAGTTCACGAGGGCTGAATGGTTTGGTGATGTAGTCATCTGCACCCAATTCCAGACCGCGCACCTTATCTTCTTCCTCGCCTTTTGCGGTGAGCATGATCACCGGAACAGTGTCGATTTCGCGGATCATTTTTAATAATTCGAAGCCATCAAGATCGGGGAGCATGATATCTAAAAGGATCAGATCGGGCATGAAAGTTCGTAGCTTATCCAGTCCTTCCCTTCCCGTTAACGCTTCATTTACCTGAAAACCATCCTGTTCCAGATTCAATCTGACAAAGCGAGCCATCCTCTCTTCATCTTCAATAACAAGGATCTTTGTATTCGATGAA
>JALHEL010000475.1 GCA_022837205.1 Leptolinea sp. | reverse complement strand
TGGGAAGCCTTTACGGTCTGATTGCAATTGGGTATGTTCTGATCTACAATGCCTGGGGGGTGCTCAATTTTGCCCAAGGGGATATGGTGATGATCGGAGCTTTCGCAATTCTGATTGCCCATGTTTTCTGGGGACTTCCCATCCTGTTAGCCTTCCCGGTTGCGATTCTGATGTGTATCATTATCGGATTCCTAATCGAAATATCCGCTTTTCGTCCGCTGATTAATGCGGATAACACCAGAAGATTGATCGCCACCATCGGCGTCGGCATTTTTTTGCGGAATCTGATCCGCGTCATTTTTGGCGCCGATCCTTATCCGTTCCCCAGCATTTTTGGGGATAAACCAATGCAAATCGGCGGGTTGACCATCATCCCGCAAAATATTTGGAATACGGTTATCGGTTTCCTCTTGGTGATCGCTCTTTCGCTGTTCCTGAAAAATACACAAATCGGTAAAGCAATGCGCGCAACGGCACAGGACCGCGAAGCCGCCAGCTTGATGGGTATCAACGTGAAGCGTTCAATGTCCCTGACGTTCATTATTGCCTCCGTGCTGGGCGGTTTTGCCGGTATGCTGATTTGCCCGGTCTACTTCGTTATCCCGACCTTGGGCACATCTTTGGGCAACAAAGGCTTTTCGGCCGCATTGCTCGGGGGCATCACTTCAAACCCCGGGTCGATGATCGGCGGAATTGTCTTGGGAACGCTCGAGTCATTGGGCGCGGGGTTTTTATCCTCCGCTTTCCAAAACAGCATTGCATACGGAATTTTGTTCCTGGTTTTGATCTTCAAACCGACCGGATTGTTGGGTAAGAAAGAAGTAAGAAAGGTTTAGCCATGAACACTTTTAATAAGATCTATAAAGCGACACGAATTTGGATTCTGTTGATCGTTGCGCTGACTCTACCCTATTGGATACCCAACAAATACTATCTCCAGATTGCCAATCTCGGTTTGATTTTTGCGATTCTGACAATGAGCCTGAACATTATCGCCGGTTATACGGGTTTGTTTTCGGTCGGATTTATCGCTTTTTTCGGAATCGGCGCTTACACCTCCGCCATCGTGACGACCGCTTTGGGTTGGTCCGTTCCGGTCGGTTTTCTTTTGGCTGGGGTTGTGTCTTCTTTGATGAGTTTGCCGCTCAGTATCCCTACGATGCGCCTAAAAGGGATGTATTTTGCCGTGGCAACGCTCGCTTTTGGCGAAATCATGTATCAGGTTTTCCTCAATTGGACTTCCGTCACCGGCGGAACAAAAGGGATTAAAGGAATTCCCTCCCCGATCTTATTCGGCACTTCTTTCCGCTCCAATGAGAAATATTTTTATCTGATATTTGCCATTTTAGTCGCGATAATCTTTCTGACGCGTAATCTGATTAACTCCCGCACCGGCCGCGCTATGCTGTCTATTCGTGAAAACGATATCGCCGCGGAAGCGATGGGGGT
>JALHEL010000474.1 GCA_022837205.1 Leptolinea sp. | reverse complement strand
AATGATTCCCAAACGGGATCCCTTTTATAACCGTTTGGTAACGGTCAGTGTGAAATTATATAAAAAGCCGCAAAATGCGCGTTTCATGTTCAATGATCAAACCGGTCTTATTGAGCCGATTGCCGAAGCGGTCGTCGGTCAGGAACTTGATATCGAAGCGACCTTGAGCAATATCACAAAAGCAATTCAATCCGGGGAACATGAAGCGGAGGCGGTTTTAACCTTCACTCAACCGAAAGTTCTGAGTACGGCAAACGGGGCGGATTTGGGGATCACCGAATTGGTTCAGTCGCAGTATACCTATTTTTTCGGCTCTTCGGAAGAAAGGGTGCAAAACATCCAAGCAAGTGCGGCCAGTTTTTATGGCTTACTGATTGAACCCGGTGAAACTTTTTCGATGGCGGAGAATATCGGCGATATCGATATAAATAACGGTTATGCCGAAGCACCGGTTATTGTGGGCGGAGAAACTGTCCAAGGAATCGGAGGCGGCGTTTGCCAAGTGAGCACCACTTTGTTCCGTGCCGCTTTCAATTACGGATTGCCGATTGTCGAACGACATCAACATGCTTATCGGGTTTTCTATTATGAAAGAACCGCTAATGGCAACATCGATCCCTCACTTGCCGGGTTGGATGCTTCGGTCTATATCCCGGTGCTCGATTTGAAATTCACCAATGACACGCCTTATTGGATTTTGATGGAAACTTACGTCAACCCTGCCGCATCCAGTATTCAATGGAAATTTTACAGTACCAATGTCAATCGCTATGTGGACTGGACAACCAGCGGTCTGACAAATGTGACCAAACCCGATCCTCCCCTTTATCGAGAAAACCCGGAATTGGCTCCCGGTGAAATCAAACAGGTGGATTGGGAAGTGGACGGCGCGGATGTCGAAATCATTCGCACCGTTTACGAAAACGGAGCTGTCCATTTGCAGGATCGCTTTATTACAAATTACGAACCATGGCAAGCGGTTTTCGAATACGGTCCCGGAACTCCCAATATGCCGCCGGAAGAAACCAAGGAGCCATAGCTCGTTTCTCTGACATCGATTCTCTTGTAAAAGGGAGTTGAGAGGGAAGCCCTCTCTCTTACACCCCACTTTTCCGTCCGGCCGAATATCAAAATCATCTTTCGAAAAACGAGTCTCTTTTTCAAGGCCCGAATCGCGAACGCATACCGTATCCGCCATCGATTCTCTTGTAAAAGGGAGTTGAGAGGGAAGCCCTCTCGGTTATTTTTCCCTTTTTCCGTCCGGCCGAATATCAAAATCATCTTTCGAAAAACGAGTCTCTTTCTCAAGACCCGATCGCGGATGCATACTGTATCTGCCATCGATTCTCTTGTAAAAGGGAGTTGAGAGGGAAGCCCTCTCGGTTATTTCTCCCTTTTTCCGTCCGGCCGAATATCAAAATCATCTTTCGAAAAACGAGTCTCTTTCTC
>JALHEL010000473.1 GCA_022837205.1 Leptolinea sp. | reverse complement strand
TTCTTTGAATCTGATCCAATTCTACTTCATCTTGCCGGAAAAAGTTCATCAAATCCGGAAGAATTTTGTATGTTTATTACCGAAGAAGGAGATTCCGCTCGTCTCCGCCGGCAAGAGGATTATAATTTGATTACGGTAGACGGAGTCGATCCGCCTGATCAAATCTGTGCCATTTCAAGGAGAAAGGAACTAAATTATGGAAAGCATTTTTAGGCCAAAATGGTGGGTGTTTTTGATTCGTGGAATTGTCGTTTTGTTATTTGGTCTTATGGCTCTGACACGGCCGGGAATGACACTTAGTGCATTGATTTTGACGTTCGGGATATTTGCGATTGCCGACGGGATCGTGGAGACTGTAATCGGGATTGTTTCCTATAAATCCAATGATCTTTGGTGGTCGGTTTTGTTAAGTGGGATTGCGAGTATTTTGATCGGTATTTTAACGCTCACCAATCCGCATATTACGGGGCTGGTATTGCTATATCTGATCGGATTGCGTGCTTTTGTGCTCGGCTTCTTGGAAGTGGTGGCCGCAATCGAGTTGCGCCATTTAATCGAAGGCGAATGGATGCTGATCGTCGGCGGGATTTTATCGATCATTTTCGGCGTTATGCTGTTTATCTATCCGGCGGAAGGTGCGCTCAGTCTGCTGTGGTTGATCGGCATTTTTGCGGTGATCGGAGGAGTGTGGTTGATTTTGTTCTCATTCCATATGAGAAGCGCAGTCAAGAAAATCGATCGTTTTCTGGAAGGGGAATAACTAAAGTTCGACGGATACCGCTAACCGATTAAAAGCGGTAAATAAAAAAGATGCAAACCCATTTCAACGGTTTGTATCTTTTTTTGTTACGGGAGCGATGAGTTCAACTCGCAATCTTGGTCGATTAAAGCGGAGTTTCCTCAATGGTTTTCGATAAGGAACAACCGCTTCAATAATTCTCTTTTTTTCGACGAATTCCGCAATTATTACGAACAATAAAAATCCGGCGATTTTGCTTGCTATATTAATAGAAATAAAGTTGCCAAAATATCCAAAAATATGATAAAAATCATAAAATCTTGCTTATAAACATTTTGTTTCAATTCTTAAATAGAAGAGGAAATTATGAAGGTTTTGGTTACCGGCGGGGGTGGATTTCTCGGTTTAAATATTGTAAAACGACTTCTCTATGAAGGGGATGAGGTCGTTTGTTTGGATCAAAACGAACTTGGGGTGGAAGCACTTGAATTTTTGAATGATCACTCTTCCGCTTTCTTTTTTGAAAAAGGGGATGTCAGAGATTTTGAGAAAATCCGGTCGGTATTGAACCGGTATGACATTCGCCGAGTGATTCACGCTGCTGCAGTCACACCCTCTCTTGAAGAGGAAACGGCTAATCCCGAACGAATCACGGAAATCAATTTTAGCGGAACAGTCAATGTGATTCATGCTGCACGGGAAAGTGCCGTT
>JALHEL010000064.1 GCA_022837205.1 Leptolinea sp. | reverse complement strand
CGGCGTACGGATTTTTGATTCCGTCTATATAATCCGCAATGATACTTGCTCCGGCCATCGAGTGGACAAGACCGTTCCCTCCGACACCGATCAGATAGATCCGGCGCGGATCCTTTTTTGAAGGACCGATGAAGGGAATATGATCTTTGGAATCGGCGGACAGCGTGTTCCAACTGTATTCGACTTTGACATCTAAATTCGGCATCAAACTCTGCACCCGTTCCAAAATCTCCCGATTTCTTTTATCTATGGCACCTTTCTTTTTTTCCGGCGAGTCAGCCTTTTTATCCGTTTCTCCCGCGATCACCCGATTGTCTTCCGTCATGCGGAAAAATAAATAAGGAGGTCGTGTCTCGCGGAATAATACGTGATCTTGCCAGAGCGGTCGTTTTGAAACCGAAGAAGCAAAAGTATAAGTATTTACAACTTTCATTTTCTTTTTTAATTCCGGGTAGATAACCGAACATCCGGTCGCAAAAACAACATATTTTGCTTGAATTCGGTTCCCGTTCTTTGTTGTTGCTATGATTTGGTCCTTATCCGTTTTCACTTTCTTTATTCCGGTTTTTTCGTAATATTGAACTCCGAGAGAAACATTCAGTTTCATTAATGTCTGCAAAAACTGATAGGGATTCACTTCCGCATTCATCGACGTTTCGAGCGCGGCAGGTCTGTCAATACCGTAAATCCGCATCAACTCGGCATGATCCAAATAAGAAACCGGAAAATAATGATCGGATAAGGCTTTGTATTCTTTATCGAGTTCGGGGACGTCTTCTTTGGCGCTCGCAAAAAAGACCCCTTTCCGCGGCATTAATCCTCCGTATTGTTCCATTTTTCGGCTGAGGTTAATCAAATCTTTCATACTGTCAAGACACATTTGATAAAAAAGCACGGCTTTTTTTTCTCCGATTGATTCAATCAGTCGATATAACATCTCATCATTCAGGTACTGAAGGATTCCGGAACTTGCCGAAGAGCTACCCATCGCTAACTGATCTTTCTCACAAACAACAACGGAATGATTGCGACCGGCTATTTCATGTGCACAGAGATTTCCACTCATTCCGCCACCGATAATCAAAACATCTGTTTCGAGATCATTTTGAAGCGGATTAAAACAGGCAAAGGGTTCAATTGTCTGATTCCAGAACAGATTCCCCGCGGATAACTTTTTCATAAGCCCTCCATCCGACACAAATTCTATTATTTATAAATCATACCCTTCAAATAAAAAAAAGAGCAACCTCTTTTTGAAAGGTTGCTCAAAAATATGATCGCTTTTGAAAAAATGAATCAGCGTTGTTTCTTATAGGATCCGCCGCCGCTATGTCGACGATCATCATCACCACGATTCCCGCTCTTATGGTCGCTGTTGTGCCTGCTGCGATCACTGTTACCGGGACGGTGTCCGGAAGAAGACTTTTTGGAATCGGCCGCAACCGCTTGATCCAAAGTCCACCCCTCCAAAACGGCTTGGCGGGAAAGGCGAATTTTACCATTTTCATCGATACCAGTCACCATGACGGTGATCTCATCGCCCACATTGACAATATCCTCCACTTTATTAACTCGTTCGGAATCCAACTGTGAAATATGGACCATGCCGTCGGTATTGGGAAGAATCTCAACAAAAGCGCCAAAATCGGTAACACGCACTACTTTACCGGTGTAGATATTGCCGACGATCGCGGTTTCGATCATGGAAAGAATCTGATCACGAGCGGCATCCGAATCTCCCACATTCGTGGCGGAAATATAAACCAACCCGTTTTCATCGATATCCACTTTTGTATTCGTTGCTTCCTGCAATGTGCGAATATTCTTTCCCCCGGGGCCGATAATCGCGCCGATCTTATCGATCGGAACCTGTACCGTGATCAATCGCGGAACATGCGGTTTCAAGTCTTTGCGGGGAGCCGGAATCACTTCCAAAATCTTACCCAAGATAAAATGACGACCTTCATTTGCCTGATCCAACGCTTTACGCATTATTTCGGTCGTAATTCCGCGGATTTTGATATCCATTTGGAGCGCGGTAATTCCTTTTTCGGTTCCGGCGACTTTGAAATCCATATCTCCCAAATGGTCTTCGGCACCTTGAATATCGGAAAGAATTACATAATCGTCCCCTTCTTTGATCAACCCCATTGCTATACCGGTGACGGGTGCTTTAATCGGAACGCCCGCATCCATCAATGCCAATGTAGATCCACAGACCGATGCCATCGAACTGGAACCGTTGGAGCTCATCACTTCGGAAACCAAGCGAATGGTATAAGGAAAATCTTCTTCGGAAGGGATAACGGGGACAAGCGCCCGTTCTGCCAATGCACCGTGTCCGATTTCGCGTCGACTCTGCCCGCCGAGCCTCTTCACTTCACCGGTGCAGAACGGCGGAAAGTTGTAGTGATGAATATACCGTTTATTTTCCACAGGTGAGAGTGAATCAATTTCCTGTGCATCTCGCGGTGTACCCAGCGTGGCGCTGGTCAATACCTGAGTTTCTCCGCGGGTAAATAAGCCGGTACCGTGAGCTCGCGGATAAACATCCACTTCGCACCAAATCGGACGAATTTCATTCAATGCACGCCCGTCCGGTCGAAGATGTCGATCCAAGATACGGCTTCGGATGACTTTGCGGTAAGCTTCTTCGAAAGCATTTCCATATTCTGACTGCTTTTCCGAATCTTCGCCGGCAAAAAATTCAACCGCATCGGCTTTCAACTCGGCAAGCCGATCAGCCAATTCATGTTTGTCATGTGGCGCATCCAGCAAAGTCTCCATCGATTGGTTATATTTTTCAAAAACCGTATCGACCGTAGCCTGCGGAATGCAGGAGCGTTTCACTTCGCGCTTGGGTTTGCCCACTTCCGCAGCCATTTTCAATTGAGCTTCGATCAGAGGTTGGATTGCCCGATGACCGGCTTCGATCGCTCCGACCATCGCCTCGTTGCTGACTTCATTCGACCCGGCTTCTACCATCAAAATGGCATCTGCCGTGCCGGCAATTCGGAGATCCAAATCCGAATCTTCCATTTGCTGAAAAGTCGGGTTAATCACATATTCGCCGTTGATCAATCCGACACGGACGGCACCGACCGGTCCGTCCCATGGGATATCTGAGATAGCCAAAGATGCCGAAGCGGCATTGATCGCCAAAATATCCAGTTGATTTTCAAAATCGGCGGAGAGGCTATAGAGGATAACCTGAACTTCGTTTCGAATATCTTGTGAAAACAAAGGCCGGATCGGACGATCGACCAATCTGCCGATCAGGATTGTATCACCGGCGGGACGTCCTTCACGCCGGAAAAAAGAACCCGGGATGCGACCTCCGGCATACATTCGTTCTTCATACTCTACGGTCAATGGGAAGAAATCCTGTTCTTCATGAACTTCGTCTCCCATCGTAGCTGCGGAAAATACAACCGATTCTCCCAATTGAATCGTTACGGCACCACCTGCCTGAGCCGCTAATTTTCCGGTCTCAAACGTGATGGTTTTACCGCCCACTTCGGCGGTATATCTTTTTACTTCTGGTTTCATTCTTGTTCCATTTCTTTCACCAGGCCAGGGACTGAAAAAAAACAAGAAAAACATCTGCTTTCCCATTCTTTTTTTGGTTTCAGCAGATGATTTGATTCTGATCTTTTTTCAATGCCTAACCATGGTGAATACTGATAAATAATAAAGGTTTATACCTCTTTTTTAAAAAAGAGCAGATGATTTCAATCCACCTGCTCTCTGACTCGCTGATTCGTTATTTAACCCTCAGGCCTAATTTTTCATTTAAGGCCACATAACTTGCATAATCGTTTTTTCGCAGGTAAGCTAACAACCGGCGGCGCTGACCGACCATTTTCAACAGCCCACGACGTGAGCTCTCATCGTTTTTGCTTGTTTTAAGATGATTCGTCAAATCGGCGATTCTTTTGGTAAGCATGGCAATCTGTACTTCCACAGATCCTGTATCACCTTCATGCAATCCAAAATTTTTAAATATTTCTGCTTTTTCTTCCTTCGTTAAAGCCATGACAATGCTCCTCTGATTAATTTTTTGCATGTCTCCAAAAATTCAAGCATTTACCTGAATTCGGACAAGTCTTTACAAAATTCTACCATTAATTATCGATCTTTTTATAAATCGATGATCCCGGTAAAATCAACTCTCTTTCTGCGAAATCCTTAAAAGATTTTGGATCGATTCCCGGGAAGATTCCGGAATTTTCGGAAGTAATTTTCGTGCGATCCGGCGAATAATCTTTCCGCTGTCCGGATTTTCCAACATTTGGCGAATAAAAAAAGAGGTTTCAATTTCGGATCGGTTCAATAACAAACCGATCAATTCGGTTAAATCGGGTTGTAAGACGGCGTCGGCATCCGGAAGCATCTTTTCCAGCGCGGTATAGACTGCCGGAAGATTAATGAATGCCGGATCTTCAACCAAATAAATCATTAATCGGATCCCGCGTTCCCGGTTTTTATTGTCGGGTTCCGCACACCAGTCTTGAGCTGATCTCATCAGTTTTTCCGGTTGCTTTTGTCGGATCAGACTGGCTGCATTCCGAAAAAAGACTTTCAATTCGGAAGGCTTTAATCCTTTTTGGGTCCATTCATTTATACGAGTTAAAACCTGATCCATATATTCAATCGGAATTTGCCCCAACATTCGGGTCGCAATGGTATGCATCTCCAGGTTCACATCATTCCATAGCGAATCGCAAAGAGTCAGTGCAGCCTGAGGTTGTTCCCGAATTGTCTGATAAAGCGCTAATTCCAATTCATGGAGAACGAGTTGAGGAACATGCAGTTCCGGTGTCTGATAAGAAGTTAAGACACCAGACCCCGATCGAAAAGACATAATCCGATAATGATCGAGCAATTGCGCCAATTTATCCCGGAATGATTCCGGATCGGTAAATTCCCAAAGCAGGGAAGTTATTTCCTTACGTAAATTTAACAGATTTACGGCGGGCATATCGGGGTTCCCTCAATTGCATGCGATGTTCTATCAATATGCTTTGGAAAAGTAAATTCTTTTCTCCGCTTCCGCACCGCAATAGACACATTTTCCTTTTCCCCGTATTTTTTCATCCAGCGGCATGCAGCGGGTGGTGGCTTTTGTCTCTTCTTTTATTTTGGCTTCGCATTCCGCCGAGCCGCACCACCAAGCTTCCGCCCAGCCATTCTCAACGATTTGTTTCAGCTCATCATATGAATCGGCAAAATGAATATTTTGATCTCTGAATTCCGTAGCCTTTTCAAGCAAAGACTGTTGAATTTCATTCAGCAGATTTTCTATTTTCAGATCCAGATTCTCGATTGAAAGAGAGATCTTTCCCGCTTTTCCCGGGATATCCCGTCTGGCTGCCATAATCGCATGTTTCTCCACATCTTTTGGCCCGATTTCCAAGCGCAGAGGGACACCTTTTAATTCCCATTCGTTGAATTTAAATCCGGGAGTTAATTCGCTTCGATCATCCAACCGGTATCGAAAACCTTTTAGTTGGGATTGCACTTTTTCGATATATTCCATCACAACCGAACGTTCTTGGTCATTTTTGTAAATAGGCACGATAACGATCTGGTAAGGAGCCAATCTGGGAGGCAAAATCAAACCTTGATCATCACCGTGAGTCATGATAATCGCGCCGATGAAGCGGGTTGAAAGTCCCCACGAGGTCGTCCAACAATATTGCAACGTATTATTTTGGTCCAGGTATTTGATATCAAATGCCTTGGCAAAATTTTGGCCCAAATAATGGCTGGTACCTGCCTGTAAGGCTTTTGTATCCCCCATCATGGCTTCGATGGAATAAGTATTGATTGCGCCCGCAAATTTTTCGGTTTCGCTTTTTCTGCCTTTGATAACCGGTACGGCAGCTTCATTGATGGCGAAATCAGCATAAACATCCAGCATCCGTAATGTTTCTTCCTGCGCTTCTTCCGCGGTCGCATGAGCGGTATGTCCTTCCTGCCAATAAAACTCCAGTGTTCGCAAAAACAAACGGGTGCGCATCTCCCAACGGACGACGTTTGCCCATTGATTAATCAAGACCGGCAGATCACGATAGCTCTTGATCCATTTTGAATACATATAGCCGATAATTGTTTCGGAAGTCGGACGGATAATTAACGGTTCTTCCAACTCTTCCCCTCCGCCGATTGTGACAACCGCCAGTTCCGGTGCGAAGCCCTCCACGTGTTCTTTTTCTTTTTCAAAAAAAGACTTGGGAATTAATAACGGGAAAGCGGCATTCACATGGCCGGTCTCCTTAAAGCGTCGATCCAGTTCACGCTGAATATTTTCCCATAGCGCCCATCCGTACGGCTTGACGACCATGCAACCGCGGACCGGTGCATAATCCGCCAAATCAGCCCGTAAAACGACCTGGTTATACCAATCGGAATAATTTTCGCTCCGTGAAGTAAGTTTATCCTCTGCCATTTTTCTTTTCCGTTTTCCTTCGTTCGAATTTCAGCCCATTATACTATCGGTTCAATACATCCAAAGCGATCTGTGCAGATTTACGCTGTTCCTCGTGCCATCCTTCTTCATGCGCCATACGGTTTAAATGTTTCAGACAACTTTCCTGTTCGGCAAGTGTAACGGACAAAAATGTTGAAAGAATGGTTGCCCTTTCTCTTGACAATATTCCGTCCCAAAATATTTCTATCTCCGACCGGCTAAAATCGATTTCCTCCGAATTCATCGCTGTTCTCCTTTCTTGAATGAATCCATTTTATCATTTCACCGAATTATCCAAAGGTCAATGCAAGCGGTACCCTCTTAAGAACAATTCCGATGAAATGATCGTTTTCTGCTAAAAAATTTACACCTATTTTCTTAGAATAGCGTATAAATAGAAAGGAGGGATTATATATAAATGACTGCTACAATCGATGATTACGGATTGGTTTTTTCGGGTGGAGGCACACGCGGTGCCTACGAAATCGGTGCATGGAAGGCACTGAATGAGTTGGGAATAAAAATACAGGGAGTTGTCGGCGCTTCGATCGGGGCGATCAACGGGGCTCTTTTTCTTCAAGGAGATATCGACAAAGCCGAAAAGATTTATCGCGGAATTCGAGTGGAAGATATTCTTGAAATCGAGCAACCGATTGATCCAAACCATGATCTGCTGAGTCCGTCAAACCTCACGGGATTGATAAAAGAATTAATTCAGCAAAAAGGGTTGAGTAATTCCGGGTTGAAAAATCTTATTCTTCAGGAAATCGATCTCGATAAAATTTATAATTCCGATCTCGATTATGGATTGGTGACTTTTTCAATTGATTCATTGTCACCGATCGAAAAATTTAAAGAAGATATTCCGAAAGAAGAGTTGGTTGACTATATTGTGGCTTCCGCAAATTTTCCTATTTTTAAACCTCATGTGGCCGGCGGATCACGATACATTGATGGTGGAATTTATGACAATATGCCGATCAATATGCTCATTAAAAAAGGATATCGGAAAATTATTGTCATTGATTTAAGCGGTGAAGGTTTCACCCGAAAAATGGAACGAAAAGACGGTGTGTACCTTAAAATCATTCGTGCCAGTGAGGATTTGGGAGGGACTTTCGAATTTGATCAGGAAAAAATCACCAGAAATATTCAATTGGGATATTTGGATACTTTAAAAGCTTTTCAGAAATTACAAGGGCATTCTTATTATTTCACGCCGGAATACTTCAATCATCTTCTGGAAAATTTCAATTTAGACATTATCTACGGATTGGAATCGGCTGCGAAACATTACGGAATCGATCGCTATCAAATATTTAAAGATGATTCGTTTCTTTCTGCTATTCTGGAAAAGCATCGGCAAGCGCGTAAACAATTTAATGACTATCAGACTGACAGTATTATGAATCGCGTTATCAAAAGTCCGTCTCTGATTACAAAAATGATCAACAGCGGAATGGCGATCGCTTGGTTTGAAGAAATGGTCATGTCGTGGCCCGGGCAAA
Source organism: Leptolinea sp. (assembly GCA_022837205.1). GTDB lineage: Bacteria > Chloroflexota > Anaerolineae > Anaerolineales > Anaerolineaceae > Flexilinea. The sequence goes on along the minus strand of JALHEL010000064.1, from coordinate 111 downwards.
AATTTGCCGCACTTCAGCGATTTTTCGGAGAATATATGATGGCGGCATATGCAATGATCGAACTTCAATTTTATATGGATGATTTTTCATTTTGAATTGCATCCGGGTGTG
>JALHEL010000472.1 GCA_022837205.1 Leptolinea sp. | reverse complement strand
TAATCGCTCATAATTTTTTGTTTACAAACATGGGTCGGTTTGGAACCGACCCCTACGATATTTTTCTCATCCTCGGGACGTCCGCACCTCACAAGCTCGGTGTGCAACGCAAGAACGATATACCCTACGTATGCTCTTTCGGGCATGATAAAAAAAGGGTCGGTTTGGAACCGACCCCTACGATATTTTTCACGAACACGGAACGTCGGGGATGCGTCCGTTTTTCCCCTCGCCCGTTGGGAGAGGGTCAGGGTGAGGGATGATTCGATACGGGACGTCGAGGACGCCGTCCCCTACAGGGCATTCTTTCTAATTGGTAAATCTTTTACTGAAAAACGACACCCCCTTCCGCGCGGAAGGGGTGTCGTTTTTACATTCTAAGAAATGCCGGAAATCGGTATCTCTGCCTTTTTAGATCATTGCTGATAGGGTTCCGAAGATACCAGTGTAGCCTGAACAATATAGCGTTTCTGATAGGTGTCATCGATGAAATTATAGTCATCACAGGTTACAAGAGTTAGCGATTTCTCACCGTTTGGTTGGAACAGTTGATAGACATTGTTCGGTTCCGTCCAATAAGAATTGGTAACCTTGTAGATATATTTCATCCCGTCGGTGGCATACACGATGATTTCGTCCTCGAGCTTCAAATTGACCAAGTTAACAAACACGCCCTGGCTGTAAAAATGCCCGGTCAGTACCGCATTTCCCGGATAAGGAATATAAGCTCCGCCTTCCAGCTCACCAATATACCCGCCCAGCATCGATAAATCCCAACCGTTTTCGAAGGCTCCGTTCAAATAATAGACATGAACGATCGGAATCGGTGTTTCCATTCCCAGTCCGATAGCGGGAATCTGCAACGAATTACCGGTGAAAATGAATTCCGATTGATCTTTCACATTCATCATCGGTTGAGGAGATCGCAACGAATATCCGGTATTGGGAATCGCTTCCTGCGGACATTCCTTAAGAACCATATCCAGAAACAGATTCATATTACTGGACGTCTGAGGCCGGTTATAAGCCAGAATGTACTCATAATCGGCATTGGTGTTGAATGCCGGTTTCTGGTTGATCGTAAACTTACCGCCTTTAATAATCGCCCGGGTAAACGGAGGCAATTCCAGCTTTTGCGGCGAGCATACCGCTCCGCTCGAACTGTAACCTTCAGCCAAAATTTGCCAATCACAATAAAGTTCGGTAATGTTGATTGCCGTAGGAATGGTCGAATTTGTAGAACTGAACTCATAAGTCAACTTTTGATTGGAATAATTGGATACGAAACCATATTGTTCCTTGATCGGTAAAAATTCAAGTGTCTGTTGAACATAATTTTCACCGCAACCGTCCCAAGTCGCCTTGTAAGCTCCGTCTTGTCCAGAGCTCTTACAAGTGGATTGCCCCGATTTTTCCGGAATTGTAAGATAAAATTCCATCCAAGCTTTTTTA